>NZ_JBLWMW010000013.1:0-93029 GCF_048515945.1 Pseudoalteromonas 'SMAR' | reverse complement strand
GCTCATATGGTGCAGTGCGGGATCTCCGCGTAGCGGCTTAGTTCAACAGTGTATTGGCGTGAACGCAGAAATATCTCGATTGATAAAATGGTTCATTTCATGCCGCCAAGCTCTTTTATTTATACTTATAACAGCAACTTACCACTAAATATATTGGCGCTCAAGCAACAGTCTGTTGGAGAAAGCGAGACCAGAGATATTCGTGACCCTAAAGTCTCGTTATGCAACATAGCTAAGTTTATATTTTTCATATACTTAATAATTGAGTTTAGATATTCGAGACGATAAAAAATGCTAAAAGCGAGAGATACGGCTGGCAATTTCCTCAACTTCGCTTATAACTGTATATATATACAGCTATAAGCGAGAACCAGATTATGTCAGCCTCACCATTTTTAGAGCTTGTACGAACTGAGCTCAGAACTCGGCATTACAGCCTTAGAACGGAGAAAACGTATTTATACTGGATCAAAGGGTTGATTTTATTCAACGATAAAAGGCACCCAATTGAATTGGGTAATAAAGAGATTGAGCGCTTTCTTAATCACCTTGCTGTCAACCGAGCGGTGAGTGCGGCAACACAAAATCAAGCTTTATGTGCCATCGTCTTTTTGTACCGCTACGTTATAAAAAAAGATATCAAAGGACTAAATTATGCGTTTAGCAAGCGTGACGTCACGCTACCAACTGTACTAAGCGCAGCTGAAGCACGATTAGTAATTGATAACCTAAATGGCGTGCACAAGTTAATCGCTTCGCTTTTATATGGGAGCGGCTTGCGGATCAATGAAGCATTAAAGTTGCGAGTGAAAGACATAGACTTCTGTAACAACACCCTATTTGTTTTTAGGGGCAAAGGCAGAAAAGACAGGTACACGCTTCTACCAAAATCATGCACCGCTGATTTAGAAGCCCAAGTTGCAGTAGTAAAGTCTATGCACTTAAAAGACTTAACTGCAGGCTATGGGTTCACATCACTGCCGCCTGCACTAGTACGTAAATATGGAAATGCAATCAAAGACTTTGCGTGGCAATATTTTTTCCCTTCCTCGACAAGGTGTGTGCACCCTGTCGACGGCTATGTTTGCAGACATCATTTACATGAAACATCATTCCGAAAACAGTTACGAGCCGCTGTACTCCAATCTAATATCAACAAACGAGTAAAAGCACATACTTTTAGGCACTCTTTTGCTACAGAGCTTCTGCGTGGTGGCGCTGATATACGAACAGTGCAAGAACTGCTCGGCCATACAGATATAAGAACAACCGAAATCTACACCCATGTTATTGGCGACAAGTTTGCTTATACGACCAGTCCGATAGACAAGCTTTAAATGCTAGGTAACCTTCACTTAGAACAATCAACTACCCCAAAGAATTGGCAACTTTACTCTATTTAAATCGTGTAGGCGTCGAGTTTTAGTAATTAGATGATGCTGTTGTGAGCAGTGCTTTTTGAAGTATGGGGAATTAAAAAGAATTGGGTGGCAGTCTTACCAGCCACATCTCGGCACACGAGTCACAAGCTGTGGCTGCTCCCTTCCGGGCCTGACCAGATTCACCTGCTATCGTTGCGAGAGGACCAATAAGACTACCATTGAGGGCCTTGTTTGGCGCGGGATGAATTATCTCGAAGTTTAGGGGGGGATGCAAGGGAAAACTCAAAAAGCGTGACTAAGTGGGTGATGTTTAAACAGTTAGCCACGCTTTTGTGGGATTCTGTGCGCTTGCTTAGTTGTTTAGCTCACGCTTAATTTCTTCTAGCCGGGTTTTCATTTTCTTCATGTTTTCTGGGCCCATGCGTAAAAACTGCTTTTGTGCTGCCGATAGCCGCTCCCACTCTGCATAAGCATATTTATAGGTAACAGAGTCTTTTACTAGCGGGATTGGGCTTTCAGGAATAGGAGTTGCTAAAAGCTCGTCGATGGCTTCTGTTAAGGTGCCGTTGAAAGCGCTGCCTTCGTAGCCAATCTCTTCATAGGCTTGTTCAAATAGCGGTTTATACTGCTCATACAATCTCACAATTTGCGCGGTGCTCATGGTATCTAGCATGGCAACGTAAGGCGTATAACGCTCATAGCTATTGGGGTGAGTGATAATAATGTCGTCTTCAATAGCCGTGAAGTTTTCTTCTGGTTTTACTACCGGTGAGTGTTTATCGGCGATTTTGCCCTGTGCAAGATTATCGACAAACACCACGGTACGGCGAATAACGTCATCATTGGCTAACAGCTCAACTGCTTGATTAGATAGGTACTCAGCCACCGCCGATTTAATTTCGCTGTCGCTTTGTGACAATGGCGGTAAGGTTGGCGCTTCAGGCTCTACCACCATATCAACTGGTTCGGGCATTACGGGCTCGCGGGTTTCTACCGCCACCGGTTCTACCGGCTCGGGTTGTGGCTCTGGCGCCGTGGCCTCTTGCTGTGCGGTATTAACTGCAGGTGCTTGAGTTTGCTCAGGTACCACAATGTCCTGTTTTACTTTTTCATTTTCCTTGGGTTGGCTATCGCTATTAGCGATCACAAAGACAGCAACAATAATCAATGCCAACACAATGATGGCGGCAAACATTAGTTGGCTGTTAGAAGGTCTTTTGTTGCCCTCGGGATGATTCTCTGACATGGGTACTCCCTATTCGTCAATAATTTTGTGCTTTGGTATAAGCTAACACCAAAAACTTGACTGATAACTTAATGCGCGTTGAACCTCATAAAATATGCGTTGTGATGCGCACGACCATGAAAATTAAACAACACTATGATCTTATTAAAAATAGTAGATAACGCAAGCGGCATTTAGTTCATTGCTACCGCTAGATAATAAAGTGCACAAAGTAACCACCCTATTACGTCATTTGTTTGTTGGTGTTTTATAAAAATAACCTATTTTAGATAGTAATCAATAATACTGCACTGCTAGCTAGAGCGACCACCGAGAGTGCGCTATGCTGATAATATAAAAAGATAAAATCATCTCACTCACAGCAACAGGGTATGGCCGTTGAGAAGTCCTAAAAAAACCGATAAAAAAATTGCCGTATTGCTTACCGGTGGTGGTGCCAGGGCCGCCTATCAGGTCGGTGTGTTAAAAGCATTGGCGCAGAGCATGCCGCGTACTTCGCCGCTGCCGTTTGAAATCATTTGTGGTACCTCTGCAGGCGCCTTGAACTCAGCAGGTATTGCCTGTTACGCCTCGTGTTTGCACTTAGCGGTGCGTAAAGTTGAATACATCTGGAAAAACTTTAGTACTGAAATGGTCTACAAAAGCTCTTTTAGCGGAGTATACGGCCATATTTTAGCAAATATGTTGCGCAGTTTTCAGGCGCAATATTTAAATCAACCACCTGCGAGTCTGCTCAACAATTCGCCGTTACGCAAGCTACTTGCTGAAGTATTAGACCTAAAACGTATCGATAACAACCTTCACCAAAACTACCTTGATGCCATTTCGGTAACAGTGTCTAGTTACTCCACTGGTAAGTCAGTGTCTTTTTATCAAGCCAATGACGCTAAGCCTTGGCAGCGCTCTAAGCGCGAAGGGGTGGCTAGCCCTATTTCCTTAGACTTACTGATGGCCAGCTCAGCCATTCCAATGGTGTTTCCCAGTGTGCGAGTCAAGCACCATTATTACGGTGACGGCTCAATTCACCAACTCTCGCCATTAAGCCCCGCCATTCATTTAGGGGCCGATAAAATATTTGTTATTGGTGTAGAGCAACCGCGGCTTGCCCAGCCTTTAGGGTATGAGCCGCACTTTCCGGGTATGTCGGTGGTAGCAGGTCACCTACTCGATAGCGTTTTTAGCGATACGCTGCACTCCGATATTGAGCGTTTAGAGCGTGTTAATCGCACGGTTAGCTTGCTTCCGGCTCGAGAAAAACACAAAGAGCTTAGACGCATTGACCATTTAACCATTAACCCCACGGTTAATTTTAACGAAGTGGCCGACCATTATTACGAAGACATGCCGCTGGCCATTAAGTTGCTACTGCGTACCTTGGGGGTGAAAAAGCACTCCCCCTCCAGTTTAACCAGTTACTTGTTGTTTGAACGCACCTATACGCAAAAACTCATTGAATTGGGAGTTGAAGATGGCTTAAAACGCTTAGATGAGATGCGCGCTTTTCTAGAGCTGGACTAGCGTGTAATGAGTTAATACCCAAATACTCCATTACCAGCCTAACCCCAAATGTTAAGGCAAACCGTCGAGTAAAAACTGCTCGGCGCGCTCTACTCGTCTGGGCTTGCCTTTCAGCAGAAGCACATCGTTGGCACGCAAGGTGGTTTGCTCATCTGGTTGCGCTATCTCTTCGCCATTTCGTCTCAGCGCCGTGATATCTACGCGCTTGGTATTTAATTCCAGCTCGGCAATGGTTTTTTCTACAGCAAAGGCGTTCTCAGGTAGCGCAATGGCATGTAAGTATTCTAGCCGCTCGCCTTTATTGTCACTTATGTCGCCACTGTTACCGGCAAAAAAGCCATGCAGATAGGGGTAGCGATTTTCTCGCTCTTTACTTACACGACGGAAGATTCTGCGCATCGGCACGCCCGACATATACAACACATGAGACACCAACATCAAACTGGCCTCCAGTGACTCAGGCACCACCTCTGCCACTCCCATGGATTTTAACTGCTCCATGTGGCTGTCGTCTTTCATGCGCACCAGTATTTTAATCTCTTCACTGTGACGCCGAATGGCATCTACCGCGACTTGAGTTTGCTCAAAGTCATCAAAGGTAATGATCACTAAACGAGCCTGATTAATATGGGCAGAGCGCAGTAAGGTTTTTTGCGCGGCATGACCAAATAACACAGGATCGCCAGCAATTTGCGCGTCTTGCACAATTTGTGGGTCACGCTCAATGGCAATGTAAGGGATGGCTTCCGCGCGTAAAAAACGGGCAATGGTTTGCCCCACCCGGGCGTAACCAAAAATAACCACATGATCTTGCAGGTCATCCACGTTATAACTTTTTGGCTCTTCTGGCACGCCTTTTTCAATGCCCAACAGGTTTAATATTTTCGCTGTTTTGCCAATCAAATACGGAGTCAGTGCCATCGACAACACACCCAGCGCAATCAAAAAAGACACCGTGTTAGCATTTAACAGTTGATGTTTGCTCGCCAGTGCCACCAGCACAAAACCAAACTCCCCCATTTGCCAAATCATAATCCCGGCGCCCCAAGCATCGCGTTTGCGCTCTCCCATTAGCTGAGCGATCGCCACAATCACTAACACTTTGATAACCAGCACCGCGATTAAGGCAATAATGACATAGAAAAACTGACTCAAGACATAGGGAATATTCAGCTGCATGCCCACGGTAACAAAAAACAGCCCCATTAGAATGTCTCGAAACGGTCGGATCTCGGCTTCCAACTGATGCCGATACTGGCTTTCTCCTAGCATCATCCCAGCTAAAAAAGCCCCTAGCGCCATCGACAAACCAAACGAATAAGTTAAGGCTCCGGCACATAACGCCACCACTAAGGTCGACAGAACAAACAGCTCATCGGTTCTCACTAAGGCAATTTCATTGAAAATTTTAGGGAGTAACCACTTACCAATGGCCCACAGTAAAAAGCAAACTAAGGCCCCTTTAGCAAAAGCAAAAAGCAGCGCCATGGCCAGCTCATGGTTACTGGCTGAAGAAATAAGTGGAAAGGCAATCAGCAAAGGCACCACGGCAATGTCTTGAAATAACAACATACCAATGGCAAGTTGGCCGTGACGCGTTTTCAGCGAGCCGGACTCTTTTAACAGCTTCACCACCACCGCAGTAGAAGACAAAGCAATAAGGCTGGCAATAACAAAAGATCCCACCCAACCGTAATGCATAAAATGCAACAATAGCATGCCAATCACGGTGGTAATGATGACCTGTAAACTGCCCAATCCGAACACCACATTGCGCATGGCCATTAACTTGGCCACCGAGAATTCGAGCCCCAAACTGAACAGCAAAAAGACGATCCCGAGCTCCGCCATAAAGTGAATTTCATGGCTGTCACTCATCCAACCAATGCCATGACTGCCTGCTAATACTCCGGTGAGCAGATACGCCAAAATCGGCGGCAAGCCTACGCGCTTAAAGGACCACACCAATACCACTGCACACAGCAGCAAGGCAAAAACTTGCGCGAATATACTTTGCAATCGGCCTCCTGAGCGTAAAAATTTGACGGGATACGGCAATGGTTTTGTTTTTCTTTCATTTAAATATAGCAAGCGTTTGTTTTTACGCCAGTTTAAATTTTTGGCACAGAATTCGCTTAATAACTGTGAATTGTTGTATTTAGGGGGAGAGAATATGGAAAATGTCCATATTTTGACACAAAGACTGCCGACCAGAGGCGATTATTTGCCGTTCAATGCCGAGCAGTATAATCCACAAGGCGATGAACATTACACTCGCTTAGTGAATAAGTTACAAACCACGCTCGATATCGACGAATTGTTGACGATTTACGCCGAGCACGTAGCACGGATCTCAAAAGTGTCTGGCATCCAGTTTCATTGTAGCTTAGGTGTGTTCCAAATGCAGCAGTGCGATAGTCAGTACCCCGCTACCAGCTTCGATTTGGAGCTAGAAAAAGAGCACTTAGGTCAGCTGGTTTATTTTAGTGAATTCCCTTTTAGCGAGGCCATTAAAGCCAAGCTAATGAAATTGCACGCTTGTTTAATTTATCCAATGCGTAATGCCTTGATGTATAACCGTGTGCTGCAGCTTGCTACCAAAGACTCGCTAACAGGGCTGTATAACCGCAGTCAGTTTAGTGAAAACCTAGAGCAAAAAATTGAACGTTGCCGCCGTCAACACCGCAACTTTAGTTTAATGCTGTTGGATTTAGATAATTTTAAGCAGGTAAATGACGTATACGGCCACAAAGCCGGCGATGATGTATTACAAGAGTTTGCGCGCATTTTGCAATCATCAACGCGTACCACAGATTCGGTATTCCGTTTTGGTGGTGATGAGTTTGCCGTGCTGATTGACGACCCAGCATTTACTACTAATAAAGTCATTGCCGAGCGGATCATGGCCGAAGTTAGAGGCTCAAGCATGCTTGCCAAATACAACGTCACCACCAGTATCGGCTTTACCTTAGCGTCGAGCCACGATTGCGCCGACAATATTTTTGCTCGTGCCGACAGCGGCTTATACCGCGCCAAAGCAGCAGGCAGAAACTGCGCTCGAGCCGTTTAATACGCAGCTAACACCCAGCGTCCCCTAACGCTGGGTGTTATGCATTAACAAATGATAGCCCCACAAAGTGGCTGCGGCACCAGCAAAAAAGCCGTTAACCACCCAAGCCATTGCCAAAAAGTCAGGAATGTCGGCAAACATCACCGCTATTAAAGGCGCGAGCAATCCGAGTATAAAGTAATGCCCTCCTTTGCCATGCCAGTAGCGCAATAACAAAACGATGCTAAGTACCCCAGCGCCAAGTGCATAAGCCAGGTTCAACCAAATTGCCTTATCCACGGCAAATAAAATACTAAATAAAATAACCGTAAACAGCAGGGCAAAAGGCGCCTTCTGCGCTAGCTGCTCACCAATTTTTTGATACTCAGTCATTACTATACTTCCAAATAATCCCATCAACTTGAGCAAACTCAGCGGCAACAAAGTGCCCCACCACCGCAACCGGCTCTGCATCATAATAAACCACTGCAACGTGGGCTCGCTGCCAACTCGGCACACCGGCATCTTTCAGCCAGTGCTTAATGGTGTTGGAGCCAGGCTTAGTGCACGGCTTAATTTTGTCTTGCAAACGGCCAAATCGCACGCTCACTTGTTCATGATCATAAGGCGCTCGGCAGCCTTTTCCTGGCATAATGGCAAGCGGTTGGCTATGTGCAGTTAACTCGGCCACGTTTACCTCGGTGATGTCTTCAGGTTGAGGCGAGCTCGTGACATAATAAAGGCGGTCCCGAAAACGACGAATGCAACCACTGCCTAGCTGTATCTTAAGCTGACTGTCTTGGCGCGGCGAAAAAGCCTGGGCCACCAAATCGTCTAACTGCTTTTGGCTGGGCATGGCAACCGCAAACCCCGCCAGCCACAAGCGCAGCACATTATCTCTTCTCGCGGGCGTTAAAGCCTGTAAAGCATTAATACACAGCGTCTGGTCATGGCCGCAGCTCGCTAAATCTTGCTGACTGATTTCATCAATGATCGCTTGTTGGCGCTGTAACAGCTCTATGCTGCGTAAGCTAGCGCCTAAAAAGCCCGTAAAGCGTGCCTTTAATAAGGGGATAATACGCTGGCGTAAAAAGTTGCGATCAAAGCTATCGTCCTGATTAGATTCGTCATTAATGTGTTCTAATTGCTGCTGCTCGGCATAGGCTTCGATTTCGGCTCGGCTAACCCCAAGCATTGGCCGAATGCAACTGCGGCCACTGTTAAGCTGAACCTGCGCTTTCATGGCACCAAGCCCAAGCAAACCCGAGCCGCGCTTTAAGCGCAGCAAAAAGGTTTCCAATTGGTCGTCGCCGTGTTGCCCCAGCACAATAGCAAAGCCGGGCTCGGCCGTGGCATCCAGTGCTTTATAACGTGCTTCTCGGGCTTGTGCTTCAATACTGGTACGGGGCTTTTTCTCTATGCTAACGCTAGCGCGTTGAAATGGTATCGCTAGCTGTCGACATAAGCGCTGACAAAAATCGCCCCAAGCTTGGGCGTTACGCGACAGCCCATGGTCGATGTAAATAGCCTCTAGCGGTACTTTTTGACGCTTGGCATAGCGCTGACACAGATGCAGTAACACCACAGAATCCACTCCGCCAGAGAGCGCCACAGACAAGCCGGCACTGTTGCTACTGAGGGTTTGCAAAGCTCCCCCCACTTGGTGATATAAGTTACTGTCAGTCATGGTGTATTCTTAAAAAGAAAAAAGCCGCAATAATGCGGCTTTTTATCGTGTTTTAGCGCTTTTAGCAATAACCAAACGACATCAGGCGCTGGTAGCGTTGCTCAAGCATCTCATCGGTACCAAGTGCTTCTAAATCGGCCAGATCGCGTTTTAGTTGGCCTTTAAGACTTTTAGCCATGGCATCGTAGTTGCGATGAGCGCCACCAAGTGGCTCTTCAATAATGCTATTGATTAAATCCAGCTCTTTTACCCGTTCGGCAGAAACCCCCATGGCCTCTGCTGCAATGGCGGCTTTGTCGGCGCTTTTCCAAAGGATTGACGCACAACCCTCTGGGGAGATAACCGAGTAAGTGCTGTATTGCAGCATGTTAACACGGTCGCCCACACCAATGGCCAAAGCACCACCCGAGCCACCTTCACCAATCACAGTACAAATGGTTGGCACTTTTAATGCCGCCATCACTTTTAAATTTCTAGCAATGGCTTCACTTTGACCGCGCTCTTCGGCGCCCACACCAGGATACGCTCCAGGGGTGTCGATAAAGGTGATGATTGGCATTTTAAAGCGTTCGGCCATTTCCATTAGGCGTAGTGCCTTGCGGTAGCCCTCAGGCTTGGGCATACCAAAATTACGTTTAATTTTTTCTGCGGTATCGCGGCCTTTTTGCTGACCGATCACCATTACCGGTTTATCGTCTAGTCGCGCAACACCACCTAAAATGGCCGGATCATTGGCAAAAGTACGGTCACCAGCAAATTCGTCAAACTCGGTAAAAATGCGCTCGATGTAATCACGAGTGTATGGACGAAGTGGATGACGAGCTAACTGAGATACTTGCCAAGCACCTAAGTCATCGAAGATCTTCTTGGTTTGCTCGATGTTTTTTTCTTTTAACCGACTGATCTCTTCTTCCAGGCTTAGATCTAAGTCACCAGAACGGCTAACATTTTGTAATTCTTTGATCTTTGCTTCCAATTCTGCGATTGGAAGTTCAAATTCAAGATAATTGAGGCTCATGCTCTAAACTACCTGTTTAGTTAAATTCTAGTTCTAATTCCTGCGCCGCCAACAACGACAACCGCGTTAATAGCTCGTCGCTGGGCGTCACACACCATTGTGTTCCTAATGTTAACTCTGCTAAGGCATCAGGACGCTGATATTGTATTTTTATTGGACACGTGCCAAATTTATATGGTTCAAGTACTTTTTTGAAATTTTCAAAGAAGTTAGCGTCAATTTGAGCCATATTTAGCGTCATCTTAATTGCACTAATGCGCTTTTCTCGGGCATCGGCAATGCTGCAGACTTCTCTTGCGGTCATTGTAATGCCACCAGAGAAGTTATCAAAGCTGACCTGTCCTGATATTACCAAGATTTGGTTAATTTGCAGCATTTCTTGGTACATTTCGAACTGTTCAGGAAATAAGCGCACATCAATACGAGCACTCTTATCGTCAAGCGTGATGAGCCCCCAGCGTGCTCCTTTTTTATTAATTAAGGTGCGCGCATTAATGACTAAACCCGCTGCTGTAGCTAAGGTATCACGATTACCCGGTTGCAAGTCAACTAGCTTACCTGAGGTGTAGTGCTTCAGCTCTTTACGATATTGGTTAATAGGATGGCCAGTAAGATAAAGGCCTAAGGTTTCTCTTTCGCCGTTTAACCATTCTTTATCGCTTAGTGGCGTGGCTTTGACAAAGGCCTGCTCTACCTCATCCGGCTCCACAGCCAATAGGCCAAATAAATCGCTTTGACCTATGGCCTCGGCCTTGTGGTGTTGCTCTGCCGACTTCATGGCATCGGGTAAGCTGGCAAGTAAAGTAGCACGACCTGGTTGGTTTTTTTCTGGCCCCAATTTATCCATGGCACCGGCGTAAATGAGCTTTTCAATCACGCGCTTATTCAGGCGCTTTAAATCAACCCGAGCACAAAAATCAAATAAATCCTTAAAGGTGCCACCTTGCTCTCGCGCTTCAATAATCGCTTCTACGGGGCCCTCACCAACGCCTTTAATGGCGCCAATGCCATAAACTATTTCGCCACTGCGGTTAACGGTAAATTTGTATACCCCGGCATTCACATCCGGTGGCAGCAGCGTTAACTTCATGTTTTCGCATTCGTCCACCAGCGTTACTATTTTATCGGTGTTATCCATGTCCGCAGACATCACCGCCGCCATAAACTCAGCCGGATAGTGGGTTTTCATCCACAGCGTTTGATACGACACTAAGGCATACGCCGCGGAGTGTGACTTGTTAAAACCATAACCGGCAAATTTTTCTACCAAGTCGAAGATTTTCATCGCCAACTCGGCGTCTATGCCATTGTTTTTAGCCCCCTCGGCAAAGGTTTCCCGCTGCTTCGCCATCTCTTCGGGCTTTTTCTTACCCATGGCACGACGTAGCAAGTCAGCGCCACCTAGGCTATAGCCCGCCAACACCTGGGCAATCTGCATTACCTGCTCTTGGTAAAGGATGATACCGTAGGTTGGCTCCAAAATAGGCTGGAGGCTGTCGTGCTGGTATTGCGCGTCAGGGTAAGAGACTTCTTCGTTGCCGTGCTTACGGTCGATAAAGTTATCTACCATGCCCGATTGCAATGGACCTGGGCGGAATAACGCCACCAGTGCGATCATGTCTTCGAAACAGTCGGGCCTAAGCCGCCTTATCAAATCTTTCATGCCTCGCGATTCCAGCTGGAATACTGCGGTGGTTTTGGCATCCAATAGCAGCCTAAAACTGGCCGGATCATCTAACGGAATGGCATTAATATCAACGGGCTCACGTTGTTCACGCTGGAGCCTTTCGTTGGCCATATCCAACGCCCACTGCAAAATGGTGAGGGTTCTTAGACCTAAGAAGTCAAATTTAACTAGGCCTGCGGTTTCGACGTCGTTTTTATCAAACTGAGTAACCGGAAACTTACCTTCTTCATCGCAGTATAGCGCCGCAAAATCAGTGATGGTGGTTGGCGAGATAACCACACCACCGGCGTGTTTACCAGCGTTTCGAGTACAGCCTTCCAAGATGCGACACTTATCAATCAGCTCGCGCACCTCTTCATCGCCGTCATAGGCTTCGGGTAAACGCGGCTCAACATCAAAGGCTTTTTCCAGTGTCATACCGGGGTCGCCAGGTACTAGCTTGGAAATTCTATCAACAAAGCCATACGGGTGACCCAGCACTCGGCCGACGTCACGAATAACGGCTTTAGCGGCCATGGTACCAAAGGTGATGATCTGCGATACCGCATCGCGGCCATAAAGCTTGGCAACGTGATCAATCACCTCGTCACGGCGGTCCATACAAAAGTCGACGTCGAAGTCAGGCATGGACACCCGCTCAGGGTTGAGGAATCGTTCGAATAGTAAGTCGAATTCAAGGGGATCTAGATCGGTGATTTTTAGTGCATAAGCCACTAAGGAACCAGCACCAGAGCCTCGCCCAGGGCCAACGGGAATGCCGTTATCTTTACTCCACTGAATGAACTCCATTACGATCAAGAAGTAGCCGGGGAACCCCATTTGGTTAATTACGTCGAGCTCAATTTGCAGTCGCTCGTCATATTCGCCGCGCTTTTCTTTACGCACTTGTTCGTCAGGGAATAAAAACTGTAAACGCTCTTCTAAGCCGTCCCGTGAAACCTTAACCAAAAAGTCTTCAATGGCCAAATCGCCGGTGGGGTAATCGGGCAAGAAGTAGGTGCCCAGCTGCACCGTGACATTACAGCGCTTGGCAATTTCCACGGAGTTGGCTAACGCTTCAGGAATATCACTGAATAATTCCTGCATTTGCTCCGGCGTTTTTAAATATTGTTCGCTGGAAAAGCGCTTAGGTCGATTTTTGTCTTCTAGGGTGTAGCCGTCATGGATCGCCACCCGTATTTCGTGGGCATCAAAGTCTTGTTGATGCAAAAATACCACTTCGTTGGTGGCCACCACGGGCAAGTCATGCTGCGCCGCCAGTTCCACTGCTGCATGCAAGTATTCTTCTTCTTGCGGCCGTGAGGTGCGCTGCAACTCAATGTAAAAGTGGTCTTGGAAATGTTCTTGGTAAAACGCCAAGGTTTCAGCAATAAGCTGTGGTTTGCCTTTTAATATGGCCTTACCTAAGTCGCCGTCTTTGCCACCTGAGATAATGATCAGGCCTTCTTTGTGCTTGGCCAGCCAAGCTTTATCAATCACCGGGCGATGAAAAACATGGCCACGTAAATAGGCGTCAGATATTAATAGCGTGAGGTTTTTATAGCCTTCGTTATTCTTTGCTAAGATCAGGATCCGGCTAGGCTCGTCGGGAAATTGCTCCGATCTCAGCCAAAAATCCGCGCCAACAATGGGCTTTATTCCTGCACCATGGGCACCATCGTAAAAGCGCACCAAGCCGCACAAGTTCATTTGATCGGTTATCGCCAATGCAGGCATTTCCAGCTCAGCGGCACGGGCCACAATGGGCTTGGTCTTTGCCAAGCCATCAACCATGGAGAAATCACTGTGAACACGCAAGTGAACAAACTGCGGGGCAGGCATAATTACTCCTTTTCGGCCAAAATACGTTGCACCGGCTTAAAGCTGGTACGGTGATAAGGGGTTGCACCATGGGCTTGCAGCGCAGCAAAATGCGCTTTGGTTGGGTAACCTTTATGCCCAGCAAATCCATATTCAGGAAATTGGGCATCTAAATCAAGCATTTCTTGGTCCCGTGTAACCTTGGCTAAAATGGAGGCGGCACTGATCTCTGGCACTAAACTATCTCCTTTCACCACTGCGGTGGCTGGCATAGTTAGGCTGGGTAAACGATTGCCATCAACAAACACGTGGTCAGGTTGAGTTTGCAGCCCTTCTACCGCACGTGACATAGCCAACATAGTGGCATGCAATATATTGAGCTCATCGATTTCGGCGACACTGGCTCGTGCAACACAATAACACAGGGCTTTTTGTTTTATTTCTGCCGCCAAGGCCAGGCGCTTTTTCTCTGTCAGTTTTTTTGAGTCAGTAAGCCCAGTAATGGGCTTGGCCGGGTCTAAAATCACCGCCGCGGTGACCACATCGCCCACTAAAGGGCCGCGACCCACTTCATCTACGCCTGCAATAAATTGCACATCAGGACGTTCAATTTGCATCTAATAACTCCGTCACCGCTTTCGCCGCCTGTTTACTGGCATCAAGGCGAATGTTTTGGTGGATAGTATAAAACCGTTCAATAAGTTTGCTGTTATCGCCAATCAGCATGTCAAATAAGGCATCAGCTAAGGCATCAGGATTACACTCAGCCTGCAAAAACTCAGGCACCAATGGCGCATCGGCTAATAAATTGGGCAACGAAAAGTACTTAATATTAAAGGTGAAAAAGGTATTAAAAATCCAGTAACTTTTCGGGTTGAGCTTGTAGCCCACCACCATTGGCTTTTTATATAGCATGGCCTCTAGGGTGGCGGTACCGGATGCCAATAACACGGCGTTAGCTGCTTGCATCGCGAGTGCCGACTGGCCATCGAGCATAATCGGCTTGAGCTCCGGGGCCACTTCATTGAGTGCTTCAAGAAACTGCGCTTTGCGTTTTTCATTGACCAGTGGCACCACGATTTTGAGGTTCGGAATTTTCTCACTGAGCTTTTTCGCGGTGGCCAAATAAGTACGACTTAATAGCCCTACTTCAGAGCCGCGACTGCCTGGCAATAACGCCAACACGGTATCTTCAGGCTTGAGGTGTAGCTGGGCGCGAGCACCGGCCAAGTCAGGCTCTAACGGGATTTCATCGGCTAAGGTATGGCCAACAAAGGTACAAGGGACGTCGTGCTTATCGTAAAACGCTTTTTCAAATGGCAATAACGACAGCACCAAATTAGTGGCCTCTGCGATTTTATGAATGCGCTTCTGTCGCCAAGCCCACACGCTAGGACTGACGTATTGCACGGTTTTAATGCCTGCAGCTTTAAGTGGCTTTTCCACCCGCAAATTAAAGTCTGGAGCATCAATCCCAATAAAGACATCGGGTGGGTTGGCAATAAAGTGGTTCACTAACTGCTTTTTTATTTTCAACAGTCGCGGCAGCCTGCCTAACACCTCAACCAAGCCCATGACCGCCAGCTCATCCATATCAAACAAGGTTTTACAGCCAGCTTGCTGCATCTTTGGTCCGGCAATACCAACAAAGTCGGCATTGGGATAATGCTGCTTTAGGGCATTAATGAGGCCTGCGCCTAAAATATCACCGGAGAGTTCACCGGCCACCAAAGCTATCGTTATTTTTTTATCGTTTGTCATTGTTTTGATTCAGAAATAAAAAACGCCATACGTGAGTTAACCCACAAGTATGGCGTAGTATAACGTTTATCTTAACTTGAGTTTAGCGAATTAAGCCACGGTTCGATGTTGCAATAAAATCGACCATCTGCTGTACCGCAGGAAACTCAGCAGCATCTTCAGCTAATGCAGCTACGGCATCTTCTAAACGTAGCCCTTTTCGAAATAGCGTTTTGTATGCACGTCGTGTTGCCATGATTTCGTCAGACTCGAAGCCTCGACGTTTTAATCCTTCAGTGTTAATCGCCACTGGCCGTGCCGGTGTGCCAGTTGTTGTTACAAATGGCGGTACGTCTTGGTTAACCCCTGAGTACATGCCAACAAAAGCGTGGGCACCAACTTTACAAAACTGGTGAACTCCAGAGTTACCAGCTAGGATAACCCAATCGCCAATGTGTACATGGCCTGCCACACTGGCGTTGTTAGCAAAAATCACGTTATTACCAATCACCGCATCGTGAGCGACATGGGTATAGGCCATAAATAAGTTATTACTACCAATCTTGGTGACGCCTTCATCTTGAATGGTGCCGCGGTGAATAGTGGCACACTCACGAATAATGTTGTTATCACCAATGATCAATTTAGTGGGTTCATCCTTGTACTTTTTATCTTGGCAGGCCTCTCCTACTGACGCGAATTGGAAAATGTGGTTACCAGAACCAATTTCTGAAGGGCCTTTAATCACAACATGTGATTCTATTTTACAGTTATCGCCAATAACAACGTCATTGCCAATGTAAGAATATGGGCCCACTGAGACATTTTCGCCAAGACGCGCACCTGACTCGATAATTGCGGTAGGATGAATAGCCATTAAAACTCTCTTCTCGCACACATTAGTTCAGCGCTACAAACGACTTTGCCATCAACTTTGGCTTCGCCTTCGAACTTCCAAATATTACGACGTTCTTTCACGAATTTAACGTGTAAGTGCATCGTATCACCTGGAACCACAGGTTGTTTGAAGCGCGCATTATCAATTGCTGCGAACAAGTATAGTTCATTCTCGCTACGATTCTCGACGGTTTTAAAGCCCAATAAGCCAGTGGCTTGTGCTAAGGCTTCAAGGATCATCACACCAGGAAAAATGGGTTGATCTGGAAAGTGACCTGTAAAAATCGGCTCATTGGCAGTGACGTTTTTCACCGCATGGAGAAATTCACCCGGTTTGTGATCCACGACTTTGTCTACCAACAACATCGGGTAGCGGTGTGGCAGTAGTTTTAAAATCTCTTGGATATCAAAGCTGTTTAATTCGTTAGCCAAAATAGCTTCCTTATTCTACATCGGTATCTTTAAGTGAGGCTGTAAGCGCCTCTAGCGCCTTTAAGCGCGACTTAAAGTCAGATAAATTGCGTAAGTGTGCAATGGACTTACGCCACTCTTTATTGGTTTGGTGAGGCAAGCCTGATGAATACACACCCGGCTCAGTAATTCCTTTGGTAATCATACTCATGCCCGTGATAACCACACCGTCACAAACATCAATGTGACCGTTGATCGCAGTCATGCCACCAATTTGGCAGTACTTACCAATTTTTACGCTACCTGCAAGCACTGTGCAGCCTGCAATCGCGGTACCATAACCCACTTCAACGTTATGGGCGATTTGAATTTGATTATCCAAAATGACATTGCTATGGATCACTGTGTCTTCTAGCGCACCACGGTCGATTGAGGTACTGGCCCCCACTTCTACTCGGTCGCCGATGATCACAGTGCCGACTTGGGGAATTTTAACCCACTCGCCTTTTTCATTAGCATAGCCAAAGCCATCACTACCTATGACAGCACCAGATTGGAACAAACACTGCTCACCAATTTGTACTTCGTGGTAAACAGTGACATTTGCCCAGAGTTTTGTTCTTGCGCCTATTTTGGCATGTTTCCCTATGAAACAGCCTGGCCCTATCTCAACGTTATCAGCAATTTCAGCACCCGATTCAATCACAGTATTGGCGCCAATGTGCACGTTTTCACCAATCTGCGCATCGCTGGCAATTACCGCCGAAGTATGGATCCCACTGGCAGCAACAGGCGTGGTGTCGAGTTTTTGCGCTAATTTAGCATACGCCACATAAGGATCGTCGATGATCAGCTTATTGCCAACAAAATGGGGCGCTTCTTTTGCGCTTAATATCACCGCACCAGCCGCTGTGTTATCAAGCTGACTACGGTATTTACTATTAGCCAAAAAGGCGATCTGATCGCCTTTTGCTACGCTCAAAGTGGCGATGTTTCTAATTTCTTTATCGCCATCGCCGTCCAGCTGAGCCCCTAAGAACTCAGCCAGTTGAGATAAGGTGTACAGTTTTGTCATTACTTGTTGCTAACCGCTTCTACAACTTTGTCAGAAAGGTCGGCTACTTTATCAGGATTGAAGTAAATTGTCGTATCTTTTACTTTCACTTCGTCAAAATCACCTGACTTAGCCACTTTTTCAATGGCATCAACGATAAGTTTTTGTACTTTAGCAAGCTCTTGGTTTTGACGCTGCTTCATCTCTTGCTCAAGCGGACGACCTTTTTCTGCTAGTGTCTGCTGCATGCCTTGGATCTTTTCACGCAATGCCGTTTTTTGTTCTTCACTCATGGTGGTTGATTCACGCTTGAATTTTTCTGCTTCAAAACGGATGTCACCTTGTAGCTTTTCAAGCTCTTGACGACGCTCAGCAAACTCAGTTTGCAGCGTTTGTTCAATTTTCGCCATTTGTGGAATTTGCTTATACACTTCTTGCATATCAACAATACCCACTTTGTGTGCTAGCGCGTTGCCTGATGCACCCATCATTAGTGCGGCTGTCATGGCGAGTGCTGATGATTTGATAAATTTTTTCACAATAATTCTCCTTAGAATGTATTACTGATATTGAAGCTGATCGTCTTCGTATCGTCGTTTTCTTCTTTTTTGAGTGGGTAAGCGAAACTGATCAGCATGGGTCCCATAGGTGAGATCCACTGAACCGATAACCCTGTTGACACTCTGAACCGTGATGGATCTGAATAATCTGAAAGCACGTTATATTGGGATTCTGGCAAGTTATTATAACGATCGACATCGAACTCGGTATCCCACACATTTGCTGCATCGACGAAGAAGCTGGTACGAACCGAGCTGGTGTTTTCTTCGTCTAAGAAAGGGGTTGGTACTATCATTTCAAGGCCCGCAACCGCTTTAGCGTTACCACCTATACGGCCACCCAAGCTAAGCTGGTCAAAGGCCGGGTCACCACCGATGTTTGAACTACTGGTGCCATCGGCGCCAGGTGTACCTGGAATCGGAGTCGGTGTTCTCTGAACCGCACGTGGCAAAATGGTGTTACGGTCAAAGCCACGCAGCTCTTGTTCGGTAATACGGAAGAACTCTTGGAACGGCAGTACTTGTTCAAAGCCATTGGTTTCGCCGTAGCCATTACCGTAACCTAGAGCGGCCTTGGCAGAGAATACCCAGCGGTGGTCATTACTGATTGGCCAATAAAAACGTGAGTCGTAATTCAGTTTAAAGAAATTTAAATCCGAATTCGGCGTTGTCATGGTCAGGTTGAGACTTTGACGAGAACCTGCGGTTGGGAACATACCACGGTTGACGGTGGTACGAGACCAGCCCGCGCTCAGCTCATATTTGGTGAAGTCGTAATCGGCATCTGGGTTGTTCGGATCAAGGAAACTCAAACGCAAAATACGCGTTTGCTCAAAATCTGAAATTTGTGACAGACTTTCTTCAATCCAGCGGAAGCCAAAGTTAACTCGGTTCACAGCATCTATAGGGAAGCCAATGTTACTGCCCAAACCATAGCTGGTTGATTTGTAATCGACAATGCCAAACTCACTAGCATCAAACTTACTAAAGAAGACACTGCTACCCTGCGACACCCCATCTGGCGTAAAGTAAGGGTCAGTGTAGGACACACTGTAACGCTCTGAGCCTCGTGAGGTATTGACGTTAAACGCCACTTGGTTACCGGTACCGAGGAAATTTGATTCACTGACACCAACATTAAACTGTAAGCCCGCATAGGAACCATAGGCTACCCCCGCTTGGAAACTCCCTGCCGGTTGTTCCTTCACGGAAAAGTCTACATCTACTTGGTCGTCAACACCTGGAACTGGTTTGATATCATATTCAACCGATTCCATGTACGGCAAACGTTGGATTTGAAGCTTTGAACGCTCTAGGCTTTGATTCGATAACCAAGCTCCCTCTAATTGCGTCATTTCGCGACGCAGCACTTCATCAGCGGTATTTTGGTTACCATTGACAATAATACGACGAACGTACACGCGCTTGCCAGGATCGACCGATAGCGTCATGTGAACTTCTTTGTTTTCATCGTCAATGTCTGGCACTGTGCGCACTTCAGCGTTAGCGTAGCCAAATCGTGCCAAATAGCCTTTAATAAAGTCTTCGGTTGCCGTCACGACCGAGCCGTTGTATAACTCACCGGCACGCAGTGGCACCACATCCTGCATGAGTTTTTCGCGACCGAGTAGGTCACCAATAAAGTCAAAGCCTTTAACGGTGTACTTCTCACCTTCAGTGATATTCGCGGTAACATACACAGACTCACGCTCTGGACTCACTGATACCTGAGTTGAATCAATGTTAAAACGCAAATAGCCGCGGTCGAGGTAGAAACTACGGATTTTTTCTAAATCGCCTTCAATGGTCTGCTTTTGATAGCGGTCATTGGACATGAAGCGCCACCAAGGTAAGTCTTGTTGTGACTCAATTAAGCTTAATAGCTCTTCATCAGAGAATAAGTCATTACCTACTAGGTTTATTTGCCTTACCGATGCGGCGTCACCTTCGTCAAACTCCAGTTCTAGCTTCACACGGTTACGTGGCAGCTCGACAATATTAACCTTGACCGAGGCATTGTACTTACCAATACTGTGGAAAAATTCGGTTAAGCCTTTTTCAATGCTATCGAGTACCGTTCTGTCCAATGGTTCACCTTGACGCACATTTTGCTGCGCCAGGCTTTCGTTAAGCTGCTCGTCTTTGATGTCTTTGTTACCATCAAATTCGATGGCACTGATAGTCGGGCGCTCTTTGACTTGGAACACAATCTGATTACCATCACGGAACACCGCAATATTGTCAAAGTGACCTGACTTATATAGCGCTTTGATGGTGCGGGAAATGGTGAACTCATCAACATTGTCACCCACGTTAATGGGAATGTGTGTCAACGCGGCACCCAGTGCGACGCGTTGTAACCCTTCTACTTTTAAATCTTCTACGATAAAGGAGTTTTGCCCTAAGGCAGCAAAACTTGCGCCCAGTAAACTGGTTACTGCAATGTGTTTTATTATAGGCATTTTATTATCTTTATCCTTTACAACAATTTTGGCGCGATACGTTAAGGCCCACTACATCACAACATGTAAACGTTACAGATTTTGTATTGTTTTGTGTTGTATGTCTGAACAAGATGCAACAAACAATTTGTACATAATGTGCACTCGATAGCACCGCAAGGCCTAAAGCCGAGAAACGTCGTTAAATAGTGCAAAAAACGTTAGCGTCAATAACAGCATAGCGCCGATCTTAAACCCTAACTCTTGTGTCTTTTCAGAGACTGGTTTTCTGCGAATTAGTTCAATTAAGTAATACATTAAATGCCCACCGTCTAAGACAGGGAGCGGTAATAAGTTAAAAACTCCTAGGTTAACGCTGATCAGCGCTAAAAAGCCTAAAAATGCAACTAATCCGTAACTAACACTATTTCCGGCACTTACCGCGATACCGACCGGCCCGCTTAAATTTTTCACCGAGACTTGGCCTGTCAACAGATTGCCAATCATGTCGAAACTGAGCGCTATTAAGTCATAGGTTTTACGAGTGCCAAGCACAATACTATCTACAACGCCGTATTGTCTAGTTTCAATGTAGCCATTTGGCCACTTTTCCATCACTGGCACGACACCGAGGTAGCCTTGAATAATCCCTTCAGGTGACGTTTTAGCTTGGGGTGTTACGGATAGGGTTTGTTGCTGGTTGTTCCTATCGATGGTCAGCGCAAAAGATTGGTTAGCTGATTTTTGCACTCGCGCCACAAACTGCTGCCACGACGTCAGTGGCTCATCATTAATGGCAATAAGGGTATCGCCTTGCAGTAGTCCGGCACGGTCGGCAGCCGCCCCCTCTTCTATGTAACCTAGCTGTAAAGTCAGCGGTGGTCGATAAGGGGTAATACCAATGGAGGTGAGCGGTGCTTCGTCTTGTTTATCTAGGCGCCACTCGTTTAGGCGCAAGGTACGTACTGCAACACTGCCATTTTGCTCTTGTACTTTTGCCACCAGGCTTGGCTCGCCCAAGTGGGCCATCAATTCAAAGGTCACGTCTTGCCACGAATGCACCATTTCATCATCGAGTGCTATAATGTGGTCACCACGGTTAAAGCCCGCCTCTGCAGCGATGCTGTTGTTTTGCACCTCACCTACCACAGGCTTCGCCGATTGCACTCCCACCATGTACATCAGCGCCAATACCACGATCGCAAACAAAAAGTTGGCAATGGGGCCGGCAGCGACAACCGCAATCCGAGACAACACAGGCTTGTTATTAAACGCTAAGTGACGTTCTTGCTCAGGTACCTCATCAACGCGCTCATCGAGCATTTTAACATAGCCACCCAGGGGAATCGCAGCGATGACGTATTCGGTTTTATGTTTGTCATACCACTTAAGCAACGGCTTACCAAAACCAATTGAAAAGCGCAGCACCTTCACCCCTGCTTTTCTGGCAACCCAAAAATGACCGTACTCATGCACTGTCACTAAAATCCCCAGTGCCACAATAAATGAGCCTAAGTGCCAGAAAAATTCAAACATGGTTACCTCATTGCCGTAATAATTTGCTGCGCCTGAATACGAGCCAGTTTATCTGTTTCCATTATTGACTCAAGCGATTTTAATACGCCCAGTTCGCTTTGCTCAAGCGTTTGCGCATTAACACGGTAAATATCCATAAAACCTATTTCACCGGCTAAGAATGAGGCTACGGCAACCTCATTGGCGGCATTCACTGTGGTAGTGGCAGCTTGACCTGCTCGACACGCTTCTATGGCTAAGCGTAAGTTGGGATAGCGAGCAAAGTCCGGCTTAGTAAAAGTAAAGTCGCTCATGCTGGCAAAATCCAGCGGCGCAACACCGGCGTCGATCCGCTCTGGATACGCTAAGCCATAGGCAATGGGAGTACGCATATCGGGCTGTCCCATTTGCGCCAGTACCGAGCCATCTCGGTACTGCACCATCGAGTGGATCATACTTTGCGGGTGGATCACCACCTCAATGTCATCAGCCTGACAGTGGAATAGCCACTTTGCCTCGATAAATTCAAGGCCTTTGTTCATCATGGTAGCGGAGTCGACCGAGATTTTTCGGCCCATGGACCAATTAGGATGAGCAACTGCCTCAGCCACGGTGACGTCTGCTAAGGTATTAATATCGCGCGCTAAGAAAGGACCACCAGAACCGGTGAGGAGAATTTTGCTCACTCCAGAGGGCCGCAACTCAGTAGCCTGACCGCTTTGTATTGCTGACGGCAAGCATTGGTATATGGCGTTGTGTTCGCTGTCGATAGGCAACAAGGTGGCACCATGGGCCTTAACCTTATCCATAAACAGCTGACCGCTCATCACCAAGGATTCTTTATTGGCCAACAGTACTTTTTTTCCGGCTTCAACAGCCGCTAAGGTGGGGATCAGGCCTGCGGCTCCAACAATGGCCGACATGACAATATCCACCTCTTCGTGGGCGGCCAGTTCTGCCATGGCCTTTTCACCACTTAACACTGTGGTCATAGAGCCTGACAGCATTTCTTGCAGCTGTTTTGCCGCCGCAGGTGAACTCATCACCGCAAATTTCGGCTGGTGTTGCTGACATAATTCAGCCATTTTGGCCGCGTTTTGCCCTGCAACCAAGGCAAAGACACAATAGCGCTGTTGATTGCGGCTCACCACATCCAGTGTTGATAAGCCAATTGACCCGGTTGCACCTAGTACCACTAAAGATGCTGGCTTCATAGAGCGACCGTCCACGCGTAACAAAAAGCAAAAATAGGCGCCGCAGCAGTAAGGCTGTCGATTCTATCTAAAATACCGCCGTGACCCGGTAAACAGCGACCGGAATCTTTTAAACCGACTTCGCGTTTAAACATGCTTTCGAGTAAATCGCCTACCGCCGAGAATAACGCGATAACTACCGTCATAGCGCCATACATCAGCCACTTGGTGCTTTCGATATCAGCGAAGTAACAAAACGCCACAACAAAAACCACAGCGGTCACTAAGCCACCGACGAGCCCTTCAATGGTTTTGTTAGGGCTAACGTTGGGCATCAGCTTGTGTTTGCCTAAGTTTTTGCCTGCAAAGTAAGCACCAATATCGGCACTCCATACAATACCCAGCACCACCATAATTAATACCGAGCCGATGTGCTCCCCCTCATGGTAACCTGCGCTGCGCATTACATTAAGCGCCAACCACAGCGGCACTAGGGTCAATACGCCGGCAATTGAGCGCATCATGATGCCCTCATTCCATGCCCGTGCTGCGCGCGGGTATTTAACGACCAACACCGTGGCCACCAGCCACCAAGCAAACGCCAAAGTAAATACATAGTTGGCATCAGCGACTAATTTACCCTGCTGCCACAGCGTTTCAATTGGCCAATGACTGTTGAGTAGCGCTATCAATACTGCCATCACGGCAACAAAGCCAACCCGCTGACGGGTTTGAGCAAGCCCTGCCAGTGCTGACCATTCCCAGGCGCCTAGTAATACGATTAAAGCGGCAATGGTACTAAACATGCCAAGCGGTGTATAAAACACCAAAAGTAAAGCCAGTGGCGCCAATACCGCTGACGTTAAAATACGTTGTTTTAACAAATTTGAACCCTTAACTTGTTGCGTCTTTCTCTGCTAGGAGCTGTTTTATTTGCTCACCAGTGCAGCCGAAGCGCCGCTCCCTGGAAACATAACAAGCAATGGCTTCAGAAAAGGCTTGTTCATCAAAATCTGGCCATAACGTGTCTGTAAAGTAGAGCTCAGCGTATGCCGCTTGCCACAGCAGGAAGTTACTAATGCGATAGTCTCCTCCGGTACGGATCAACAAATCAAGGTTTGCCTGATCGGCCATGGTCATATTGGCTGATAACGCTTCTTCAGTAATATCACTTGGCTGTAATTCACCCTGACTTACTTGTTCAGCAAGTTGTTGAGCAGCTTGAGTGATATCCCAGCGACCCCCATAGTTGGCAGCAATGTTTAAGTTAAGCCCTGTATTGCTTTGGGTCAATGTCTGGGCTTCTACAACACGTTGCTGGAGGTTTGCTGGAAAGCGAGAAAGGTCGCCTATAATGGTTAGTTTTACGTTATTCTTATGTAATTTCTTTACTTCTTTAGACAGCACATAAATGAATAGCTCCATTAATGTGCTGACTTCATCTTCTGGTCGACGCCAGTTTTCACTACTAAAAGCAAATAGAGTCAGAGACTCCACGCCCAACTTGGAACAAAATTGCACAGCGCTACGGACCGAGTCAACCCCTTTCTTATGACCGAAGGCGCGAGGGCGCCGACGAGCTTGAGCCCAACGACCGTTACCGTCCATTATTATTGCAACGTGTCTTGGCAGTGATTGCTGCGAAATAACCTCTGCTTTTAAAACCATAATTCCAGTTTAAGTGAAAAAAAACGCCGTCTAGTATACCCTAGACGGCGCTTCAAACCTAATAAATTTGTCTCTGTACCTAGCTTGTAAAAAGCTAACTGCTCATAAACAAAACAGATTTTGTTGCTGTCATGTCATCACAGCTTTGCTTCGTATTAGCCAAGCAATCGGCGATTAGATTTCCATTAATTCTGCTTCTTTGGCGCTCAGTTGGCTGTCCATTTCTTTGATGTGCTTATCAGTCAGTTTTTGGATCTCATCTTCTGCCTGGTGCGCTTCATCTTCAGAGATTTCTTTGTCTTTTAGCAATGCCTTAATATCGCCATTAGCGTCACGACGAATGTTGCGCACAGCAACGCGACCGCCTTCAACTTCGCCACGTACAATTTTGATTAGGTCTTTACGACGCTCTTCTGTTAATGGAGGCAATGGTACGCGAATAACGGTACCAGCAGACATTGGGTTTAGGCCCAGATCCGATGACATGATTGCTTTTTCTACCGCTTGCGCAAGCGACTTATCAAATACACTAATCGCCAGCGTACGCGAATCTTCAGTGGTTACGTTTGCTACTTGGTTAAGCGGCGTATCGGCGCCATAGTATGACACTGTGATACCATCGAGTAACGCAGGGTGCGCACGACCTGTACGGATTTTAGAAAGTTGGCTTGAAAGTGCTGTTACACTTTTTTTCATGCGCTCTTGAGCGTCTTTTTTAATATCTTCGATCACAATACTTTCCTAGTCTGTTCTTGCTTTTAAATATCCGTCACTTGCATCAAAGCAAGCAACGGTAAAGTGTTCATTACGATTATTCTTTTGCCTGAGAGGTGATTAATGTGCCCTCTTCCTCACCCATGATGACATTCTTAAGCGCACCCGGTTTATTCATATTGAATACGCTGATAGGCATATTGTGGTCACGTGCTAGCGTGAATGCCGCTAAGTCCATCACTTTAAGTTCTTTATCAATCACTTCATTATAGGTTAGATCGCGATAAAGTGTGGCATCTGGGTTTTTCACTGGGTCATCGCTGAATACGCCATCGACTTTGGTGGCTTTGATAACCGTGTCTGCTTCAATTTCAATGCCGCGTAAACAAGCTGCAGAGTCGGTGGTAAAGAATGGATTACCAGTACCGGCAGAGAAAATCACCACGCGGCCAGATTTAAGTAGGCTAATCGCCTCGGCCCAATTGTAGGCATCACATACGCCATTAAGCGGAATAGCTGACATTAAGCGGGCATTTACGAATGCACGGTGCAGCGCATCACGCATTGCCAAGCCATTCATGACGGTTGCCAGCATGCCCATGTGGTCGCCGACCACGCGATTCATGCCCGCTTCGGCCAGTGAACCACCACGTAAGAAGTTACCGCCACCGATAACCAAACCCACTTCTACGTCGAGTTCTACTAACTCTTTGATCTCTTGTGCCATGCGATCCAAAACTTTAGGATCGATTCCGAAGCCTTCATCTCCCATTAAAGCTTCACCACTAAGCTTTAAAAGAACGCGTCTAAAAACAGGTTTTTTATTGATAGTCATAATTTCCGGGCCAATTAAAAGTGAGGTAAAAAATAACCGCGCTTATGCGAGACATAATTGCGCGGTTATTTTAGAGAATTTTCAGCATTGACGCAAAAGCTAATATCAGCTTTTGCGTCAATCGACTAATCACTTAGGTGATTACTCGCCTTTCGCCGCAGCAACTTGTGCTGCAACTTCTGCTGCGAAGTCTTCTTCTTTCTTCTCGATACCTTCACCTACTTCTAGGCGAACGAATGAAGAAACAGTCGCGTTTTTCTCTTTAAGGTATTCACCAACTGATTTTTTCGGTTCCATGATGAAAGCTTGACCAGTAAGAGAGATCTCACCAGTGAACTTCTTCATGCGGCCAACAACCATTTTCTCAGCGATTTCAGCTGGCTTGCCTTCGTTCATTGCGATGTCAACTTGAACCGCTTTTTCTTTTTCAACTACTTCTGCTGGTACGTCTTCTGGGTTTAGGTACTCAGGCTTAGAAGCAGCTACGTGCATTGCAACGTGCTTAAGTGTTTCTTCGTCAGCGTCACCAGCTACAACAACACCGATACGCTCACCGTGACGGTAAGAAACTAGCTTGTCGCCTTGGATGTAAGAAACACGACGGATGTTCATGTTCTCACCGATTTTAGCAACTAGTGCAACACGCGTTTCTTCGAATTTAGCTTGCAGTTCTTCAACTGATAGTTTTTCAGCTACAGCTGCGTCAGCTACTTCGTTTGCAAAACCAAGGAAGCTTGCGTCTTTTGCAACGAAGTCAGTTTGACAGTTAACTTCTACTAGTGCAGCAAAACCTTCGCCTTGCTTGATGATGATAGTACCTTCTGCAGCGATGTTACCCGCTTTTTTAGCAGCTTTAGCAGCACCGCTCTTACGCATGTTCTCGATTGCTTGATCGATATCACCGCCAGTTTCAGTCAGTGCTTTTTTACAATCCATCATGCCAGCGCCAGTGCGCTCGCGAAGTTCTTTTACTAGGGCAGCAGTTACAGCCATTAGAATATCCTCAAATCTGAATTCAGTTTTTGATAAAACCAACATCTTGTTGGTTAGCTATCAAATTGAGTGATGTGTCTCTCAATTTGATATAAATCCGTTATCTTTCAAGGTCTGCTTGGCAAACAACGGGATAAGCAGTTAAGCGCTTATAAAGAATATCAAGTCTTCATCGATGGTTTGATGAAGACTTGATGACAGCTAATACCTATTTAGGTAATTACTCAGCTTCAACGAAGTCGTCGTTCTCAGCTTGAGCAACGATGTTGCTCTCACGACCTTCAGTGATAGCAGCAGCAACTGCTTTAGTGTAAAGCTGGATAGCACGGATAGCATCGTCGTTACCAGGGATAACGTAATCAACGCCATCTGGGTTCGAGTTAGTATCAACAACAGATACTACTGGAATACCTAGGTTGTTAGCTTCGCGGATTGCGATGTGCTCGTGGTCAGCATCGATGATGAAGATAGCGTCAGGTAGACCGCCCATATCTTTGATACCGCCTAAGCCTTTTTCAAGCTTTTGCATTTCACGAGTAAGCATTAGCGCTTCTTTCTTAGTCAGCTTCTCAAACGTACCGTCTTGGCTTTGAGTCTCAAGGTCTTTAAGACGCTTGATTGATTGACGAACTGTTTTCCAGTTAGTCAACATACCACCTAACCAACGGTGATTTACGTAGAACTGCTCACTTTGGATAGCCGCTTCTTTAACTGCTTCGCTTGCAGCGCGCTTAGTACCTACGAAAAGGATTTTACCTTTGTTTGAAGCAACGTTCGATAAGAACTTAAGAGCGTCGTTGAATAAAGGTACTGTTTTTTCTAGGTTGATGATATGAACGCGGTTACGTGCACCGAAGATGAAAGGCTTCATCTTAGGGTTCCAGTAACGTGCTTGGTGACCGAAGTGAACACCAGCTTGAAGCATATCGCGCATTGAAACGTTTGCCATTGTATATTTCCTCTAATAAGTTAGGGTTAGGCCTCCACATATCCCATAGCACCAACACGAAGTTTTTGAAACTGCATGCACCCAAGTGTATGTGTCGATATGTGTGTGTGTTAATATTAATAAATAAGTGTGTTGTCTTAACTACAAACATTCAACTTCACCCAGTGACGAAGAATTATTTGTAAAAAGACGGCGCGCTTTATACCATATATAAAGAATTAACTCAATCTTATGCGTAAAATTTGTGCATAATAAATGTTCATCTAAATTGACTTGGAGTCTAAATGAGTGCAGTGATCAAAACCCCTGAAGAAATCGAAAAAATGCGTGTTGCCGGGCGTTTAGCCGCGGATGTACTGGAAATGATCGAGCCGTATGTTAAGCCAGGGGTGACCACCGACGAATTAAACACCATTTGTCACAATTACATTGTTGATGAGCAAGGCGCGGTTCCTGCACCACTGAATTATCATGGCTTTCCGAAGTCAATTTGTACTT
The DNA here is from genome assembly GCF_048515945.1 of Pseudoalteromonas 'SMAR'. Lineage (NCBI taxonomy): Bacteria > Pseudomonadati > Pseudomonadota > Gammaproteobacteria > Alteromonadales > Pseudoalteromonadaceae > Pseudoalteromonas > Pseudoalteromonas 'SMAR'. Next base: position 64,174 of record NZ_JBLWMW010000013.1, on the reverse strand, counting down.
CGGTTAACCACGTCATCTGTCATGGTATTCCCAACGATAAACCGCTAAAAGAAGGTGACATCATCAATATCGACGTCACTGTGATCAAAGACGGTTATCACGGTGATACCTCGAAGATGTTTTACGTTGGCAAGCCCACCATTCAGGGCAAACGCTTAAGTGAAATTACCCAAGAAAGCCTTTACCTTGCCATTAAAATGGTTAAGCCAGGCGTGCGCTTAGGCGATATTGGCGCTGCCATTCAAAAATACGCAGAGAGCTTTAACTACTCTATCGTACGTGAATACTGCGGCCACGGCATTGGTAAAGAATTCCACGAAGATCCTCAGGTAATGCACTATGGCAAGCCTGGCACCGGCGAAACCTTGAAAGCTGGTATGTGTTTAACCATCGAACCCATGGTCAATGCCGGTAAACGCCAGTGTAAGCTACTTAAAGACGAATGGACGGTGGTTACCAAAGATCGCAGTCTCTCGGCTCAGTGGGAGCACACCTTGCTCGTCACAGACAACGGTGTGGAGATCTTAACGCTACGCAGCGATGAGACCATCGACCGTATTATTGAGCACAACGACTAAGTATGTCGGCACTTTGTAAGAAAGCTGCATGCCAATAGCATGATAAAAGAAGTCAGCACCATGCTGACTTCTTAAAATCCCCTTATGCAGTAGCTGGATCAGCTCTCACAGTGCGTTAGCTCAGGTTGATAAAGCTTCGCTGCAGCCGCCTGCATTTGCTTTTGCAGTTTTGCCTCAACTGGCGCTGTCGTTGTTACTGCCAACTCAGTGGCAGGTGTATCTATAATACCCTGAGCCAGTACCAACGCAGCCAAAAATGCACCTTTATCGTTGGCATGATTACCATCCATTGCATGCAACGTAATGCGCTGCTGCTGGAGAAAGTCATCCCAGACCAGGCCTACAGGTGCCACACACGCCCCAGATTCCTTGGCAATCCCAGCGTAAATGTCGTGCACATACTGAGCCTCCCAGTGACGTCCTCTTTGCCCCCACTCAGGAAACATAACCACTTTACTACCATGCTCCTGCGCAAGCCCAACTAGTTTCTTCGCCTCTTTTGTTGAATAGAGTTTTCTACGACTTTGTGAGTATTTTTGTGCTTGTAAGACAACGTGAGTGAGTGCATTGTTTTTCAACATTTTACGGCTAGGACCATGATTCCAACGCTGGTCCAAAAATAAAATACCAGGTGCTAATTGATAGTTTACTGTGAGCTCAGGATCAGTTGCTTCAATAATACCTTTTACGTACTCGGGCACACTGTGTCGCTTGGTGTGGCTATTGCCCATATATAAAATAGTTAGCTGTGATTTATCCATTTGATTTTTATCATCTCCATCAATAACTTGTGCATTTGTTTTTGCTACTAAACACCATAATGTAGTGACCAAAGTAGCCGCCATGATACGTTTTTTCATTTCTTTTCTCCTTGCGCTTAGAGTGGCATGATCCGCGTTAATAAATTGTCTATCAGCGATTGTTTTTGTTGATGTACAAAAAAGTGCCCTCCTTGTATTGCCTGCAGTTCGGCCTTGGGCAGCAACTGCTGCCAAGGCGACACCTCTGATGGCCCAATGTCTTCATCCTGCGTGCCATAGAACAACGTACATGGTTGCGATGCTAAAACAGATGTTGGTTCAGCTGACATGTAGTCAAAACCATGTTTGAAATCACTGCGCAACATCGGCAGCAAGAGTTCCAACAACTGCTGATCCGCCAGTAATGCTTCTGGGGTACCACCCAACTCTCGTATAGCCTGACAAAAATCATCATCATTTAGCACATGTAAAGGCTCTCGACAAAGCGCTTTTTTGGGCGCAGCTTTTGCACCAATGAATAGATGTTTGCAATTGTGCAACTGATTTGTCATCGCCAATTGCCGTGCCATTTCATATGCATAAAGCCCTCCGTTGCTATGACCATAGATATAGAAGGGCCGCTCAAGTGCCCTGCTGGATTCTTGGATGACATTGGTAACTGCCTGCTCAATGCTGCTATCAAAAGGCGAGCCAAAACGTGCACCTCGGCCCGGTAGATTGATAGCGATCACCTCAATGTTGTGTGCTTGAAAGTGTTCAGGCCAGTCGTAATAAATGCCACTGCTCCCCCCTGCGTATGGAAAGCAAATGATCCGTGCGCAGGGGTTTACTAAGGGTTTAGGTGTAAAATAGTACTTTTTCTCTAACATCTTATAACCACCCACTTTCTTGGCTTTGTAGCAGCTCATCCACTTCTTCGGCTAAACTGGCAATGTCACCTAAATCAAATAGGTCTGCAACCCCCAACTCAAGATCAAAGGTCTCATTAATAGCCGAAATTAATTGCATAGCCAGCAGCGAATGACCACCTAACTCAAAGAAGTTACTTCTCGTGCCTACGCGGTCAAGCTTCAACATTTGGCCCCATATCTCTGCTAACTGCTGCTCCGTTTCTGTTTGCGGTGCGGTATAACGATCCACTTTGCACTCCTGCAGTGTCATTGCAAGTAAGGCTCGGTCATCCCGCTTGCCATTAAAGTTAACAGGCATGGTGGCTGTTAGAGCATAGTGAGTTGGTATCATATAACTTGGCAGCTCGGCGCGTACCTGCTGCCAAATGCCTTCCAGCTCACCTTCAGAATGCTCTGGGTGTAAGCATAGATATGCACACAATAATGGCTGTGCATGATCAACTTTATTCACCAACACCGCAGCTTGGCGAACAGCTGAATGCAATTCAAACTGCCGTTCAATTTCTTGTAGCTCGACCCTGAAGCCACGAAGTTTAACCTGATTGTCTTTACGCCCTTTAAAATCAATCTGTTTGTCCATCGCCACTCTCGCCATGTCGCCACTACGATAATAGCGATATTGCCCCTGCTTATCCTGGACAAAAGCAGCATTGGTGGCTTCAACGTTGTTTTGATACCCAGTTGCCAAATTTGGACCATGCCAACACAGCTCACCAACGAACCCTTGCGGTAAAGGCTTTCCGTGGCGATTTCTTATCGTGTGTTGGGTGCCCGCAACAGGCAGACCGATTGTCACCTCTTGTTCGTCAGGGATGTCTCTAGGAACTTCGCAATAGCTTGATATTACACTATTTTCTGTTGGCCCGTAGGTGTTATACACGGTTACGTTCGGATCCTGCTTAAACAAACGCTTGACCGCTTTAGTCGGGAAAACATCGCCGCCAATGATAAGGTGTTTAAGCCCTGAGGCTGCTGTTAATTGCTCACACCAAGGCTCAAATAAAGCGGGGGTGATCAATACGGTATTTACTTGATGCTCCTTGATGACCGTTTCCAGCTTATCAATTTCAACATGACGACCAGGGTAAAGTACGACTGAACCACCATGAACTAACGGTGACCAAACTTCCAAGACCGCCGCATCAAAAGCCAACGAAAGTAGCTGCAACATTCTGGTGTTACTATCAAATGATGCCATAGACAGTTGTGAGAGCATCGAATAAATGGCGCCGTGACTCACTTGCACTCCTTTAGGACGGCCCGTGGTGCCAGAGGTGTAAATGATGTATGCCAAATCTCGTGCTTCTATGTCCGTTGCATGAGGCACAGCTGCAGTCATATTTGGCAATTCTGTCAGGGTATAACTGCGACTAGCAAATTCCATATCAAATACCTCAGCTTTTAATACCAATTTGCATTCGGCATCAGACACAATATATTGCAAACGCTCTTGTGGCGCCGTGGGGTCGAGTGGTACGTAAGCGGCTCCAGATTGCATAACCGCCAGTTGCGCTACTACGAGCTCGACTGAACGATCGAACATGACGGCGACAGTGTCCCCTTTGCCAATGCCCAACGCCATCAGCTGACCTGCAACTTTTTCTGCTCTCGCACACAGTTGAGCATAACTCAGCGATTGCGCTTGGTGGATCACAGCGACATGATTACCATCAGTTAGTGCACGAGCTTGTATGGCCGTCACAATGGATTGTTGCTCTTTTATTTGCCCTACAGGCAGTTGAGCAGCGTCATCAGCACACAACTCATGCTCAGCCAGAGGTTGTTCAGGGACAGCCACTATCGCTTTTAATAACCTATTCAATGCCTCAGCAGCAATTTCGATACTCTTTTGCTTGAACAAGTCTTTGCAATAACCCCATGTAAAGTACAATCCAGATTCAGACTCATGTGCGGTTAGAGATAAGTCAAACTTCACTTCTGACTCTGCTGAACGCTGTACCTCTTGCACCTCAATGTCACCGAGTTTGTGTTCCACTTGCTCATTATTTTGTAAAACAAACAGCACTTGAAATAGCGGGTGATAAGCCGTGTTACGCTCTGGTTGTAATTGTTCGACTAACAGCTCAAATGGCATATCCTGATGTGCTTGAGCGCCTAAATGCATCTGCTTGGCATCATTCAGTGCCTCAATGAAGCTCTCGTCACCAGTAATTTGGTTACGCAATACCAGTGTATTCACAAAGAAGCCGATCAAGTCTTCAACATCTCTGTGTGTACGGTTAGCCACCACAGTACCCATAACAATGTCTTCCTCGTTACTCCAGCTACTCAATAAGGCAGCGAACGCGGTTTGCAAAGTCATAAATAAGGTGGCTCCTTGTTGCTGAGATAGCGTTTTAAGAGCAACTAACGTCTCTTTATCAACCTCAGTGCCAACAAAATGTCCACGATGTGATTGCCTTTTTGGTCTAGGATAATCCAGTGGGATACTGTGCACTGCAGGACAACCCTCAAGTTGTGATTGCCAGTACTGACTGTGATTATCCAAGACTTCACCACTTAACCAATTGCGCTGCCAGGCGGCATAATCGCGATACTGCACTTTAAGTGCGCTTAGCTGCGGTGCTTGGGCGTTGCGGAGTGAATCATACACTGCTGACAATTCTTGCCAGAATCGAGCAATAGACCAACCGTCGCAAATCACATGATGGAAGACAAAGTTGACGAGGTATGTATCGCTATCAACCGCCGCCAGATGTACCCGGAACAAGTTATCACTATTTAAGTCAAATGGTCTTGTTGACGTTGAGACTAACCATTGCTCAATGGTAGCGTCGTCATGGCTACTCAACTCCTCAATAGTGAGGTCGACAGCCACTTCATCGGCTGTGTACTGTAACAAGCTATCTGCTAACACAAAGCGAGTTCTGAGGCTTTGTTGACGCTCTATAATCAGTTCGAGAGCTTGCTTAAATACGGCTATATTTAAAGCGCCATTGAGCTGATAAGGGTAAGGCATATTGTACAAGCTTGAATCTGGGTTTGATTTAGCAATAAACAACAGCCGTTGCTGCGCATACGATACCGGTGATGGCTTGGTATCTGGCAGTGCTGTAATATGACTCATTTCGGGCGCTGTAGATAGCTCTGATATCTTCGCGCTAAATTGCGCTAAGGTCGGAGCTTCAAAAATACAACGCACAGGCACCTCCAGTTGTAACTCATCTCTGATCCTAGAAACAAGTTGAATGGCCAACAACGAATGACCACCCAGGGCAAAGAAATTATCATCTAGCCCCACTTTTTCCTGCACTAATAGCCGTTGCCAAATCTGCGCTAATGTTTGTTGTAGCTCAGTTTCTGGTGCACGATAGCTCGATGAAGACTGCCAATGAGGTTGTGGCAATGCTTTACGATCAATCTTACCACTCATGTTCAATGGTAGTTGCTGCAAGGGCATCCAAGCTTTAGGCACCATATATTCCGGTAGACTCGCAGCCACATGTGCCACTAAACTCGACTCCGATATTGACTCAGCAGCACAATAGTACGCAACCAAAATAGCTTGACCTTGGGGGTCTTGTTTAATGACTACGCACGCTTGCGTCACTGCTTGAAGTTGCTGTATGCACGATTCAATCTCTGCTGTTTCTATACGATAGCCATTCAGTTTTACTTGACCATCATTTCGCCCGAAGTACATCACGGTACCATCATTTTGCCATCGTACTAGGTCGCCAGTCCGGTACATTCGCTGTCCTGGATTGCCATATTCAGGGAGGTATCGCGTTTTAGTTTGTTCGCTGGCATTGCCTAAGTAACCTAATGTCACCCCCTCACCAGCGATGTACAACTCGCCAATAGCACCAATAGGAGCCAATGCTTTATGTTGGTCTAAAACGTATAGTCGAGTATTGTCAATTGGGCGGCCAAGCGCTATTGCAGCACCTTCGGGCTGAGTAGTTACTTCATTGAAGCTACACCCTATAGTGGTTTCAGTTGGGCCATAATGGTTATAAACACGAGCGTTTGGCAATAACCTTTTTATTTCTTCATAGGTCCGTGTTGTAAACTCTTCCCCGCCCATCATCAGAGTATGTTGTTGCGCTATAGGTTGTGTTAGTTGCGACATTAACACGGCGATTTGAGTGGGAGTCACTTTAATATAAAGCGGTACTTGACTCTCACTCAATATCTTTGCCGAGCTAAAGTACAAATTATCACTATTAGCAATGTACACGGTTTTACCACGCAATAATGGCAGGTAGATATTAGGTATAGTGCCGTCAAAACTCACTGAGCTCATTAATACTGAGCCATGCAGATCCGTTGTAAAGTAGCTATTGAGTGCCTGAGCTAAATAATTAGCAATATTTCCATGACTGATCATCACTCCTTTGGGTTTACCCGTTGAGCCGGAAGTATATATCACGTACGCAGGCATTAGCGGCGAAATGGCTACCCCAGGAGCGTCATCACTGCATGAAAGTAATTGCTGCTGCACCGCATCACTATTAATTACACAGGTGCGATGTGCAGAAAAGGTTTCATGGTATTGCTGCTGTGTAATAACACACACTGCATTTGAGTCGTGGATTAAATAATCAATCCGCGATTGTGGGTTATCAGGGTCTATGGGTAAATAGGCGCCGCCAGCTCGAAGCACTGCCAGCATACAAGCAATGAGTTCGGCCGATTTAGCTATACTAATTGCCACAATATCGCCAGGCTGTACACCCATATTAATGAGTAAACTTGCCCTTTGATTCACCCACTTATCTAGCTCTGCATAAGTAACCTGGGTATCGTCATGTGAAATGGCTATTGCTGCTGGCGTTTGTTGCGCTTGCAACGCAAACCACTCAGAGAATGGTGCCTGCAAAGCAAATTGAGTGTCAGTGTCATTCCAATGTGCCAATGCCTGATGATCAACCTCAGCGATGATGTCCAATTGATGCAAAGGTGTATTTGGCTGCGCTAGAACCGCTTGGGTCAGTACTTCATAGCTGCGAGATAGCCTTTCAATACTGTGTTTATCAAACAACTCACTGTTAAACTCCCAGGCCAGCACAATGCCACCGTGAGGTTTTTCTAACGATGACAATTTAAGGTCAAATTTACTGGTATCGCGGTCATAGCCCATCGGCTCTAGGGTTAAATCAGTCAGCTGTAACTCATCAAATTCATTATTTTGCAATGCGAACAAAATTTGGAACAAGGGTGAGTGATTTAAGCTACGTTCTGGCCTTAACACCTCAACTAAACGTTCAAATGGCATATTTTGGTGCTCAAATGCATCCAAGATCATACTACTCTGATCACTCAAGTTGGCTACAAAGCCGTCACCAAGATCGAGTCGGTTTCGTAATACAAGGGTATTTACAAAGAAGCCTACTAGAGGCTCTACTTCTTCGCGCTCTCTACCTGCAACTGGGGTACCAATCATAATATCTTGGCTACCACTGTAACGAGCCAGTAAAACAGCAAACAAAGATTCTAATACCATAAACAATGAGCACCCCTGCTGCTGAGCTAGGACATTTAAGGCCTGGCTAGTTTGCTCATCAAGCTCAGTGATCACGCGCCCTCCTTTGAAGGACTGTACTGGAGGGCGAGGCTTATCAAGCGGCAGGCTATGAAGTTTTGGCGCACCTTGCAATGCCCTAACCCAATAGTTTTCTGCCTGCTCTAGCGCCTGTTGCTGCTCACTTTGGTGCTGCCACACCGCATAATCTTTGTACTGAATAGATAACTCAGGAAGTGTTAATGGTCTTGCTTCACACAGTTGCTGATAAACAGAGAATAACTCTCGTTCAATCACAGCGAATGACCAACCATCTACGGCAATATGATGGATCACTATGGCTAACACATACTCTGTTTCCGCCAACTTGAATAAAGTGGCTTTGACTGGTAGCTCAGTGTCTAAGTTAAACCGAGTGGCAGCCAATTCTTGTAACGCTTGATTTAACTGCTCTTCTGCTCTGGGTTGGTCGCTGTAGTCCGACAAAGTCAGTGCTGTGCTGTGTGGTAGAACAACTTGAACAGGACCTCCATCTTGCTGCTGGTATACGGTACGCAAAATTTGGTGGCGCTTACTGAGCTCAACAAATGCCTGCTGCAGAGCACTGACATTTAGGTTACCAGTAATGCGATAATTAGCGGGTACGTTGTAGTTGCTGCTGCCTTGCTCTAATTGATCTATAAACCACAAGCGACTCTGTGCATACGAAAGTGGATAGCAATGGTCGTCATGGTTCACCACTTGAATTTGCGATTGCAGCCTTTCTTCAGCATGGTCAATGACTTTCGCTAATGCCGAAAGCACAGGTGTCTCAAACACCTGTTTAACCCCAATGGCAATAGCAAAGCGGTGCTTTAACTGCGTGACCAGCCTCATTGCCAATAATGAATGACCACCGAGGCTAAAGAAGTTATCTTGTTGACCCACCGAGTCGATCGATAATAGTTGCTGCCAAATTTCAGCCAACGCTTTTTCAGTGTCTGTCTCAGGCTCTTCGAACCGCGGTTGCTGGCTCTGCTGCGGCACTGGAAGTTGTGCTTTATCGACTTTACCATTATCTGTTAAAGGGAGTTGCGCCAAATGATAATACTGACTCGGACACATATAGTCCGGCAACTTATCTTGCAGATATTGTTCTAGCGTTAGCTGACATGCTTGCTCAGCGACATAATAGGCAATAAGCTGATTTTCTTGATAAATACTGACTACCGCGTCATCCACTAATGGGTGCTGACGTAGTACCGTTTCAATTTCTCCTAGTTCAATCCTAAACCCGCGTAACTTGACCTGACTATCTGCACGGCCATGATAAAGCAATTGACCTTGCTCATTGACGCTCACCAAATCACCAGTACGATACCAAATACCATCTGCAAAGGTGTCATCATCTTGCAAGAAACGCTCAGCGGTCAGCGATGGATTATTCAAATAGCCCAATGCGACGTTGTTACCACTGACATAAAGCTCACCAATGCAGCCTGCTAACACTGGCTTTTGGTACTTATCAAGCAATAACGCTCGGTTGCCTGCCAGCAACTCCCCAATAGGCGGAAGCAGTGGCCATTCATTGCTATCCCCAGATAAGACATACTCAGTGACAACATGAGTTTCAGAAGGCCCATAATGGTTAATTAAAACACACTCTGGGTGACGCTTGAAAAAGCGTTTTACTTCTTTCGTCACTTGCAACTGTTCACCAGCCGTTACCACTTGCTTGAGGTGTGGCAAGGTTTTATTGTCTGCCAAAGCTTCACCACACAACACCGATAACACAGCAAATGGCACAAATACTCTGCCTATCTCGTTTTTATCAATGCTCTCAAGCAATGCCGTCATATCCAGACGCGTTTGTTGATCAATAATATACAGCTCGCTCCCAGAGGTCAGCGCAGTACAAATTTCCTGCAATGAGACATCAAAATTCATTGCCGCAAACTGCAATGTTTTCTCTTGGTGAGCTAGGTGACTCTCCGAGCGGCGTTGGTATTGCAACAGACTTGCTAATGTGCGATGAGGAACATTCACCCCTTTAGGCTTACCTGTAGAACCTGAAGTATGAATGACATATGCAGAGGCATTTAAATTTCCTTGCCAATCAGGAAGCTCCTCAGAAGCTGCTGTTACCTTCAAATGTTCCATGGTAACAGTGTGCAGCGTCTCAGGTAATGCAACGTGGGACGTTTCTGTATTGATAACAGCGAACTGAATTTGGTTATCGTTACAGATAGTATTGATGCGATCCTTTGGCCATTGATAATCAACCGGCATATACACGGCACCAATGCGCCATAACGCAAGCATAGCCAACACGGCATCCACTCCCCTAGGCAGCATCACCACAACTTCATCATGCTGCCTTACTCCAGCTTGATGAAGTGCTGAGCTTACTTGCATCACTTGCTCAGCGACTTCTGCATAGCGCAAGCTAGTATGTTGATCTCTCAGCGCTATTGCATCTGGATATTGTGCCACCGCTTGCATAAATAATGGCATCACCTGATCCTCAGATTGTAAGGATTCAGAAGGGCAAGAAATAACATGATCTTGGCTAGTTGGAACCACATCAAACGCGGCTATCGCTTGTTGTGGTGCCTCTATGATTTGCGATAACAAAAGGTGTAAAGCTTCGTCAAACCTAGCAATACGCTGTTGATCAAACAGATCGGTATTGTATTCCCATGAAAACCCTAAGCCGTGCTCATTTTCTATGGCACTGAGGGTAATATCAAATTTAGCCAGCGCCGCCTTGCTGCGCTCAATATCCAACTGGAGTGTTTCACTCTCAATATCCACAGATTGGTTATTGTGCAGCACAAACATGATCTGGAACAACGGGCTATAAGCTAAGCTACGCTCAGGCGCGATGCTTTCGACCAAGGCCTCAAATGGCACATCCTGATGAGTCTGCGCCTCTAACATATAGGCTTTGCTGCGCGATAGAATATCACTGAATGTGTCTGATGAACTAAACTGAGTACGCATCACCAAAGTGTTCACAAAGAAGCCGACTAAGTCGATGAGCTCTTCTCTGCGACGATTGGCAACAGGTGTCCCTAGCACAATATCATCTTGATGACTTACCTTATGTAGCAGCAAACTGAAGGCCGATTGCAGCACCATATAGAGGGTTGTATCCGTTTGTGTCGCTAACTGCTCCAGCTGCTGAAGGTGCGATTGACTTAATTGTGAGTCATACCATGCCCCGCGGTAGCTTTGCTTAGCAGGCCGAGGTCTATCGGTTGGCAGGCCATGCACGGCTGGGATCCCCTTAAGTGCGTGTTGCCAAAACTCAACCTGCTGCGCTAACTGCTCACCTTGCAACCAACTACGCTGCCACATTGCAAAATCAGCATATTGCACGGCAAGCGTTGGCAACTGAGCTGTGTTAGCGCCCATTAAAGCATCATAAAGCTGGATAAACTCTTTAGTGATTAGCCCCATAGACCAACCATCGGCAACAATATGGTGAACCGTAAGTAACAACTTATACTGGCATGCATGTTCCTTCACTAAGGTTACATTGAGCATAGAGTCATAACGCAAGTCGATTGCTAGTGTTGCAGCTTGGGTTATCGCTAATTGCAACTGCTGTTGTTTCTGCGACTCTGGAAGCGCACTTAAATCCTTAAAGGTAAGTGCAAAGTTGTCACCATCATGGGCTATTTGACGCCCTTCCCCTTCATAGTTAACAAACTGACTTCTCAGCACTTCATGCCTTGAGATTAGAGCTTTAAACGCCTGCTCCATGACCTCAATATCTATCTCGGAATTGATCGCATACACCATTGGAATGTTGTAGTTACCGCTATTTCCCTCAAGCTGATTAATAAACCACATTCGCTGTTGTGCATAAGATAAAGGCGCACCTTCTGCAGGTCGCTCTAACACTCGAAGTTGTGCACTTTGCTCTAGTTGCTCACTGTCATCAATGAGTTTGGCTTGTTTAGCAATGGTGTTAGCAGTAAAGACCGACTTAACTGGTAATTCAACATTAAATTCAGCAATAACTGCCGTAACTAATCTGGTTGCCAATAATGAGTGACCACCGAGGTGAAAGAAATTATCGCTAATACTGACTGCTTCTTTGTGTAATAGCTTTTGCCAAATCACTTTCAAGCGTTTTTCAGTATCCGTTCTTGCCTCGACGAAATCGTGTTGTGCCAGTACCTCGATTTTCGGTAAGCGGCTACGATCCACTTTACCATTAGGCCGATAACTAAAGCTTTCTACGCACATGAAGGCATCAGGTAACATATACTCGGGTAGCTTTTGTCCCAACGTAAGTTTCAGTGCATCTAACAAGCTTGCTCTATCGCTTTGTCTAACTTGCGTCAGAATATAAGCGTGTAGCTGTTGCAGCTCTTTATCGAAGGTAACGATGGCATTTTGCACATCATTGTGACGGCTCAACTGTGCTTCAATTTCGCCAATCTCAATACGATAACCACGAATTTTAATCTGATAATCTTTACGACCTAAACAATGCAAACGTCCCTCTTCATCTAGCCGACCTAAGTCGCCAGTTGCATAAGCACGCCCAACCGGCGTTTCTATAAATGCTTCTGCGGTCTGTTGTTTACGGTTGAAATACCCAGCGGATAAGCCATGCCCAGTAATAGCAATTTCACCCACGGCACCATCTGGTACTGGGTTATGGTTGCCATCAAGAAGCAATACTTGGGTATTGGCGATGGCTTGGCCGATTGGCACGTACAAAGTGTCTAACTGCGACTCAGGCGTTATTACATAGTGGGTAACATCTGACATTACTTCGGTAGAGCCATAAAGATTGATAAGCTTGGTCTCTTGCAATGTGCCCAGAACCCGACGTGCAAGAGTACTAGGTAATGGCTCACCACTAACAAACCAATACTTAAGATCGGGCAGTCTGAACCCTGTTTGTGCCATATATTCATTTGCAATATTAAGCAAAGAAGGTGCTGTCACTACGCGATTAATTTTATGTCGTTGTAACGTTTTTAGTAGCTCTGGAGCTTGTTTGACCACATCCCTATCAATCAAATGCAAGGTGACCCCCTGCAATAACGGAGTGAATAACTCCCAAACCGCACGGATAAATGCCATAGAAGTAATATGACAGGCTTGTTCGTCTGCACTATAAGGGTAATCTTGCGCCATCCAGTTTACTCGGTTTAAGGTGGCACCATGTGTTCCAAGCACCCCTTTAGGGTTACCGGTAGAACCAGAAGTGAAGATAATATGCGCGCCATCGGATGGCTGTAATGACAGTGGGTACTGTCTCGATTGCGGCTGTTGTGCAATCGCATCGGCAACCGCTTTAGCATCTAAAGTGAGCACATCAGCAGCCACATCCCATGCCAATACAGCACTGTTTTCATTGCTCAGTACAAGCTTACAGGCCACCTCATCAACCATATACTCACAGCGCTGTTGTGGCAGCTCTGTTGAGACTGGCACATAAATAGCGCCAAGTTTGATCACGGCAAGAATTGCCACCACTCGAGAAATGTCTCGAGACATACATATTGCAATGCGATCACCTTGTTCAACTCCTTTATGACTTAGGAAGTTGGCCAGTTTGGACGCGCGATTATCCAGTTCTAAATAGCTTAGTCGCTGCTTTCCGGCAACGATGGCTGTGGTCTGAGGATTGCTTGCCACCACGTTTTGCCACTGCTCAACGAGTGTTTCATTTGCTGTCACTGCGGGTAATGGTGATGGTAAAGCTGCCTTTTCACTCCAACGCTGCGCCAGTATTGCTGCATCAGGTTGTTGACAGCCAATGGTCAGTAAGTGCTCAAACTCATGCGCAATCATACGCATTGTTGTCGCCTTAAACAGCCGTGCATCATAAGCCCAATTTAGCTCATAGCCTGCTTCGCTGCGTGACAAATACAGGGTTAAATCGTACTTATTATCGAACTCACCTAACGCCAGACCTGAAACCTCAAGCCCCAACACATCAAGCTCATGCTGCTCATGGCCATCATAATTTAGCATCACTTGGAACAATGGAGCATGTTGTAGATTGCGCTCTGGATTGAGTACCTCAACAAGGCGTTCAAACGGCAGATTGGCATGCTCATGCGCAGCGAGATGCTTGGCCTTAGCCTGTTGCAATAACTCCCTTAAGCTCGGAGACTGACTCAAATCAAGCCGTAATACCACCGAGTTTAAGAACAACCCCATGACATCTTGTAATGCAGCATCATTGCGGTTTGAAACTGGAGTGCCAACGACAATGTCATCCTCGTTACTCCAACGTGCAAGTAACGCAGCAAACACACTGTGTAATAACATAAATGAAGAAGCTTGCTCAGACGCTGCAAGTCGATCTAACTGCTCACTCAGCGTACGAGATAACTGCTGTTGATAGTAGCCACCTTTGAAAGGTAACTCACTGTCACGTGGGCGATCTAAAGGAATACTATGCACAGTTGGGATGCTTTCTAGCTGCGATACCCAATATTGTTCACTTTGTTGCAATGCAACCATGTTTTCCGGTTCACGCTGCCACTTGGCGAAATCTCGATACTGTACTTCTAGTGGCTCACTACTGGCTTCTTCTCCTTGCACTAATTGATTGTATTTATCAAACAACGCTTTTTCGAAGATGCTATAAGAGCCTCCATCTGTCGCAATATGGTGCATGCAAATCATCAAAATATGCTTGTTAGCAGAAATACGGCACAACTCAACCCGGATCACTTCACCAGCTTGGAGGTCAAATTTGCGGGCATTGAAAGCATTAAAATGGGATTGCACCTTTTCTTCAGAAAGGGTCACTTGACGCAATTTAAAAGGAGTTTGTGACAGAGGGATGCTGCGCTGCAACACCTGCTGCTCAGTGCCTTTTTCAACTACTTTAAACTGGCTGCGTAGGCTCGCTTGTGACTCAATCACATGTGCTAAGGCGTCCTCAAAAGCGCTAACATGTATACTGCCAGACAAAGTATAACCCGCTGGCATATGGTAACTAGAAGCATCGGGGTTTAACTGCTGCATAAACCATAATCGCTCTTGTGCAAAGCTGAGAACGGTCCATTCTTGTTCAGCAACCACGGCGGTGAGTGTAGGCCCTTGCTCTTCAGCTTGCGCTTGATCCACCCGCTGCGCCAACTCAGTAATAGTACTATGGCTGAAAATGGCTTTTAGCGGGAGTTGAACGGCAAACTTGCGAGCAATGGCAATCAACATCCGCGTTGCAAGTAATGAATGTCCTCCTAGTTCGAAGAAGTTACTGTCAACACTGACTTTTGCTTCATCGAGCTTTAACAGCTTAGCCCACACAGTGACCAAAAAGTGCTCTGTCGGTGTGGTGGCAGCTTTAATGTTTTGACTAGACTGAGTAACCGTTTTTAACTGGGTCATTACTTTTGCTTTGTCTAGTTTACCATTGCTCGTCAGTGGTAGTTCATCCACAAAGGCGAATAGATCTGGCATCATATAGCTTGGTAACGCCTTAGCAAGCACACTATTTAAGTCTCTTTGTACTTCACTTTGTAACTTGTCACCGACACTGACTATGGCCACCGCTAATTGTTGCTGGCCTTGAGTGTCTGTGACCGTGAAGCTGCGGGCCTGAGCAATAAAGTCACAGCTTTGTATCGCGATATCAATCTCATTCAGCTCTACTCGGAAGCCGCGAATTTTAACTTGATCATCATTGCGGCCCAGGTACTCAAGTTTATTGTTGCCATTAAGCCTTACTCTATCTCCGGTACGATAACACCGCACGCCCTCTTCTGTGATAGTAAAGCGCTCTGAGCTAAGCTGTTCATGACCCAGGTAGCCAAGGGCAACCTGTGGACCGCTGACGTATAGCTCACCGATTGCCCCCCTAGGCACTGCTTTTTGAGCATCATCTAAAATTTGCACATCACAGTCACCCACAGGAAGCCCGATCGAGGCATAACCAGTTTGTGAAAAGTCAGTGATTAGATCTGCACAGGCAACATGCGTTTCTGTCGGGCCGTAATGGTTCCAAAGCTTAATCGTATTTTGCTCACACCATGTATTTATCGCTTTAGATAAGAACAAGGCTTCACCGGCTACAATAACCTCCCGCAACGAACAATCTAGGTGACTTTCTAAGACTTCCTCAGCAATAATCTGCAGCACCGCTGGCGGACAAAAAAGTCTTTCTATTCTTTTATTAAGCAAGTGCTGTGGTAATTGTGCCAAGTTATCTTTTTCACTGTCATCCAGCGTTATAATGGTGCTGGCTGTAAACCAGCTTGTCACTAACTCTTGGACCGAAACATCAAACGTCAGTGGTGTAAACTGCAAAGTACGCAGTGCATTAAATAAACCATGTTCACTGGATTGAGCAGCAACCAAGTGGCATAAAGCCCCGTGTGTTTGCACCACTCCTTTGGGTTCACCAGTTGTGCCAGAAGTATAAATGACATAGGCAGGATCATTAGCGGTGATAGGTGAATCAGGTTTATAGGCGCTATCGTCATAGCTATCAAGCTGTTGCTGTAATTGCGTCCACGGTAACTCTATGGCTGTTATATCCAGTGTTTCTAGCACTGCGCTTAGGGTATTCTGGCTTGTTGTTTCAAGAACAAATTTAGTACCGCTATTTTGCAGGATAAATTGCTGACGCTGTTGAGGTAACTTAGCATCCAAAGGTAAGTATGCTGCGCCAAGAATCGTGACCGCTGCGATGGCCAAATAACTGCTTGGCGAACGGCTGCTGGTCAGAGCAACAACCTGATGCTGGCGAACCCCATGTTGGTGTAAAAGCCGAGCAAGCTGGTTTGCTTTAGCCACAAAAGTTTGATAATCCCAGCGCTCACCAGAAAACTCAAACGCACAGGCATTGGGCGTCGATAGCGCGGTGTGGTGCAATATTTCGGCAATCGAACTTGGGTACTGTACGTGACTATTGTTGGCTGTGACTAAGCTGGTGTTATCGCTTATTTCGACGTTTGTAAGTGCGGTTTCTGGGGCCGCTAATGCGCCTTCGCAAAGCTCGACAAATGTATCCGCAATAGAACGTATAGTCGCGGCTGCAAACAGGTCGCTATTGTATTCCCAGTCCAGTTGGATCTGTCCTGCTTGCTCTACCACCGACAAAGTCAAATCAAATTTACTTTGTTCGAATTCAACGGGGCGCTCACGTAATTCAACGCCATCAAGCTGCCACGCCTCGGTGTGCTGGCTCTGCACAACTAATAATATCTGGAATAGTGGATTGTAGCGGTTGCTTCGAACTTGCTGTAAGTCAGCCACTAACGTTTCAAACGACACATTTTGATTATCAAACGCGGCTAATGCCACTTCGCGACTGTCATTGAGCAACTGAGCAAAAGAAAGCTGTAAATCGGTATCCATTCGCAATACCAATGTATTAGCAAAAAAGCCCAGCATATTTTGCGTCTCGACTAACTCTCGATTCGCTACCGGCGTGCCAATCACAATATCACGACTACCACTGAACTTACTTAAGACTGCACTTAATAGCCCATGCATGGCCATAAAGATACTGTTACCGTTTTGCTCACAATACCTTT
The DNA here is from genome assembly GCF_048515945.1 of Pseudoalteromonas 'SMAR'. Classification (NCBI taxonomy): domain Bacteria; kingdom Pseudomonadati; phylum Pseudomonadota; class Gammaproteobacteria; order Alteromonadales; family Pseudoalteromonadaceae; genus Pseudoalteromonas; species Pseudoalteromonas 'SMAR'. Next base: position 46,936 of record NZ_JBLWMW010000013.1, on the reverse strand, counting down.
TCAATGCCGCTGTGGTGTCAGCACTGAGCTTATTGAACACCACTTGGCCAGTATGAGACATCGCCTCTGGTCTTGGCTTATCTGTGGGCAGATCATGTACTTGTGGAAGATTGGCTAGTTGCTGATGCCAGTATTGACGTTGCGACTCAAACTTACTGCTAGCTGTTCTACTTTGCTCCCAAACGGCATAATCTGCGTATTGCAAAGGAGTGCTTGGCAGGCATGAAACATCTCCATGATGCTGATAGAGACTGTTTAACTCACTCATGAACAGTTCAATACCTGAACCATCCATTGCAACGTGATGAAAATTAAATACCAGTGTGAAATATCTAGCCCCATGAGAAAAAACATACGCCCTAAATAATACTTCCTCAGCTAGGTTAAATGGCGTTACCGCAAGTTCGGCTAATTGCGCATCAACCTGTTGGGCTGTTAGGTGTTCAGCATTAATTCTCTGTAATGTAAATGATTCACTGCCGAGTACGCGCTGATAAGGACCCTCTTCATCATGGCATAGAGTTGTTCGTAATACTTCATGCCGCTCTACTATAGCATTGAGAGCCTGAGCGAGCCGCTCTATGTCTAAGTTGCCCTTAAAGTCAAAGGCAAAAGGCATATTATATTGCGCGCTTTGCCCCTCCATTTGATCCACTAGCCAAAGGCGCTGCTGAGCTTCACTCAGAGGTAGCCGTTCAGGTCTAGGCATCTTTTCCAGCGTGGTGCTATCGCTGAGGTCAGTTTGTGCTGCAAGCTCACTTGCTAGCAACCGAACCGTAGGGTATTTAAACACAGCAGATACATTAACTTCATAGGCATCGTGCTGCTTTATCAATGCGACCAGTTTAGTCGCCGCCAGCGAATGACCACCCAGCACAAAAAAGTTAGCTTCAATACTCACCTGCTCTACTTCTAAATCAAGCACCTTAGCCCAAAGTTGTTGTAAAAAACGCTCTGTTGCGTTGGTGGGTGCTACGTAGTCGCTCTCGTTAGACTGTACTTGAGGCAAAGCGGCGTAATTGAGTTTGCCACTGATTGCATAGGGTACTTTGTCAATGCGATGATAAAAGCTTGGTTGCATGTATTCAGGTAACTCAGCCTGAGCGTGTTGCTGCAATAACGCAGTGATTTCTTCATCTGACAGCTCCACCTCTTCGGCGGCAATGAAAAACGCCACTAAGTTTGCCCGCTGAACCATCAAAATGACTTGTGATACCGCGTGACACCGATCCAGCACCACTTCGATTTCACCCAGCTCGATTCGGAAACCTCGAAGCTTAACTTGTTGATCGAGACGACCTAAAAATTCAAGCTTACCTTGATGATCCCATCGCACTAAATCACCGGTGCGATAGAGTGTACCTGGGTGATAAGGATTGTTAATAAATACTTTATCTGTTTGCTGCGGGCTGTTTAAGTAACCGGCTGTAACACTCAAACCACCGATACATAATTCCCCTTTGGCTCCAATTGGCAAACAACGCTGATGTTTATCCAGAACATACAACTGGGTATTGGCGATCGGCTCACCTAGATGTGGCAGGCCTGCCGTCACTAGTGTTTGAGATACCTGAACGGTTGTTTCAGTAGGACCATAAGAATTGAAGAAAGCCACATCATGGCTTGTACTATACTCGGTCAATTGCTGCCAAAGTTTTTGGTTTAATGCTTCTCCTCCTAACATCATGTTTGGCATCTGATATGCGGTAGACTCTAGCATTTGCTCAGCAAATGATGGGGTGGCAGAGGCAAAGTCAATTTGTTTCTGTTGACAAAAACGTATGAACGCATAAGGGTCTTTAGCAGTAGACTGATCCGCAATAATTAACCTCGCACCATGCGCAAGTGCAGCTAGGCCAAACATACAAGCATCAAAAACCAACGGAGCGCGCCAGCCCCAGCGAACATGACTCAGCTCCTCAGTGGCAAAGGTTCGCTGCACCCAGCTACTCATGAATTGAGTTAAATTATTTTGCGTAACACACACTCCTTTTGGCTCACCAGTAGAGCCAGAAGTAAACAAGAGATACGCGACTTCAACGTCCCCTACAGACTGCCATGGGAGCGTTCGCTTAATGTTATTGATATCAATCACTTTGGCATTCGCTTCAAGCGTTGCGGCTAATGCCATATCTTGTGCCAGCAACCACTGGATTTGTGCTTGTTTACAGATTTTATTAATACGTGCTTGAGGATAATCCTCAGCCAGTGGAACAAAAGCGGCACCACAAAGCTGAGCGGCATAAATGCCAACCAGTGCATTTATACTACGAGGAAGCAACAGAGCAATATTGTCGCCGGGCTTTACCCCTAAGTGCTGCAAATAGCCAGCAAGCTCTATGGCTTTGCCTCTTAGCTGCTGGAAACTCAGCTCTTCGCTATCTTGCTCAACGGCGATTTGATCTGGGTTATGTTGAGCTTGCCATTCAAGTAATGAAATCAGACTTTCCGCGTCTGTAAGTCGCGGTCCCTCACCAAGAGCAATGGCTTTTTGCTGCTGTGAAGGTGAAATAATATTCGGCAGTGACTGCAGCGGCATTTCACTGTTGTTTAGCAGCAAGTCTAGGGCATGATTAAGCAGTGTCAGCATTGCCTGCGCGGAGTCAGCCGTAAAAATATCGGTGCTGTAATCCAGTTGGAAAAGGATCTCACCAGAGTGCTGTTCACTGGCACTAAGCGTGATGTCAAACTTAGCAAAACTACTTTGTTCTGGCATCGTTTCACACTGCAAATCGCCAAGGGTGACGTCTGCACTATGCTCAACCGCTAAATAATTAAACATTATTTGGAATAGCGGATGAATATGTGCAGCTCGCTCGGGGTTTAATGACTCCACCAGGCTCTCAAATGGATAAGCTTGATGCTCATAAGCATCCAAAAACATTTGATTTTGTTTTGCCACAAACTCACAGAAACTGTGTTGCTGACAAACTTGTGAACGCAGCACCACACTATTCACAAAATAACCAATAATATGCTCACTATGGGGTTGCTGACGGTTTGCCATCGGCGTCCCCATTACAATATCATGCTCATTGCTTAACGTTGCCACAACCCATGCAAAAGCACTTTGTAACACCACAAACGGTGACGTTTTCTGCTGTTGAGCAAAGTCACGGATCTGTTGTGCTCGCGTTAATTCCAGTGTACTAAACAGGGTCTCAGCGCGATAGCTGGCATCCACAGGACGCGGCTTATCTAGCGGCAGCGCATGCTGCACTGGCAGTTCCGCCAATTGCTGTAGCCAATACCCAGATAGCTTTTCCACATACCCTGGGTTTGCCATTTGAGCGCTCTGCCATCGTGCATAGTCGTAATACAGCGGCAAGTGTTCGGGCTGCATATTCAAATCTTTATAGTATTCACCAAGTTGCTCAGCAATAAGGTTCATTGACCAACCATCTGCTGCTATGTGGTGAATACACAATGCCAACACGAAGCGCTCATTTGGTAAGCTTATCAACTTCGCTCGCAGCATCGACGGACTTTGCGGAGTTAGGCCCTCGCTCATTTCAGCTAGGCTATGTTGTAGTTGAATATCGGCCTTGTCACTGCTGAGATCAGATAAATCCTGCTCAACTAGAACGTTATGAGGCACTTCATTCAGGTGTGCTTGTAGCTCCTGAGAAGATGAAATCGACGTCCGCAATACTGGGTTGTGTGCCATTAACAATCGAATGGCTTGCTGTAAACGTGCCACGTCAGGTTGTTGCTGCAGTATTAAATTAAGCGGAATGTAATAGCCAGCTTGATCATCACTCATTTCACATGCGAGCCACATTTGCCGTTGTGCCAACGACAAGCAAGGTACTTGAGCATCAGTGCGAGTAATGGTGTGCATATTTTGCTCATCAGGCTCTGATTTGGTGGCCTCAGCCTCAATACTCTGGCTCCCAGTGTCTTGCTGCACTAACCTGGCTTGCGCGGTCACAGTTGCATGTTTAAAGATACTGGATAAAGACCAATCACAAGCAAAGGTTTTATTTATCAATGCAACTAGCTTAGCCGCAATCAAAGAGTGGCCACCTAATGCAAAGAAATTATCTGTGATACTGATGTCAGCAGCAGCCACGGTGAGTACCTGACTCCAAAGCGCTACTAGCTTTGCTTCGACCGAATTGGTTGGGGCACGATATTCTGTGGTTTTCATGTCAGGGGCAGGTAACTGACGAACATCCACTTTACCATTGATAGTCAAAGGCATACTCTCAAGCATAACCATCTGACTTGGCACCATATAGTCTGGTAACTTCTCAGCCAATTGCGCAGTTAACTGCTCACTGGGGTCCTCTGCTGTTTCCTGCACACAAGTGAAATAAGCGACTAACTGCTGTTCAATCACCAAGACATGCGCTTGTTTGACTATATCGTTACTCATGAGCAACTGAGTTATCTCACCTAACTCAACCCTTAGGCCTCTTAACTTCACCTGTTGGTCGCCACGACCTAAATAAATAAGCTGCCCGGATTCATCCCAACGCACCATATCACCTGTGCGGTACAGTTTAGTGGTTGCTAAGTGGCTATTTAAAAAACTGGCTTTAGTTTGCTCAGGGCGGTCAAGATAACCCGGTGTGACTCCAAGGCCTGCAACATAGAGCTCACCTTTGGCTCCTATGGGTAGTTGGCGTTTAAACTCATCCAAGACAAAAAACTGAGTATTATTGACGGGTTGTCCAAGATGTGGAACGCCTCCAGTAATTTCCGTACAGGTGACGTATACCGTTGTTTCTGTTGGGCCATACATATTATAAGCTCGGTGCCCTTGCGCTCGAAGGGCCACCAGCCTACTCCAAAGAGGCTTTTCTATTGCTTCACCCCCCAAGCCCAAAACCGGCAATTGCTCCCCCCTCGGCCAGCTGTTGAGCATCAACTCAGCAAACGAAGGCGTTGCAAAAGTAAAGTTAATGTTATGTTGTTTTATAAAATCAATATAACGGTTAGGGTCTCGACTACTCTCCCTATCACACACCCACAATTGACCACCCAGTGCCAATGTCGCCAACCCGACAAGACTGGCATCAAAAACCAAGGGGGCTCGCCAACCCCAACGGACTTGCTGGATGTTTTGTTGCTGATAAATCGTGTTGGCAACAACAGCAATAAAATGACCAAGGTTACCATGGCTCACTTTAACGCCTTTCGGCTCCCCTGTTGAGCCAGAAGTAAATAAAATATACGCCAAATCATCTGCAGTGATTTTCTCTTGCTGGTAATCACCGCCTGTGGCGGCAAGCTGCTCTACTGCAATGACAGGGATCTGTCCTTGGTAGTTATGTGACAACTGCTGCGAACAAATAATCACCCTTGGTTTTGCTTGTCGACAAATGCTCTCGATTCGTTGACTTGGATAACTCTCGTCCAGCGGGACATATGCTGCGCCGCACAAATGGATCGCGTATAAAGTAACTACCGTTTGAACATTGCGCTGTAGTAACACCGCTACAGTGTCACCATGCTTAACACCATGTCCTTGTAATGCCGCAGCATAACTGTGCGCTTGCTGACTTAATTGCGCAAAGGTAAGCTGTTCATAAGCGTCTCCCAGCGCCACAGTGTGACCGGCAACAGTTGCCAACTCATTCAAGCGTGAGGGCATTGACGGTGCCATAAGGCTCTCAAATGACGCGTTACCTTGAACCTTATCCAGTTGTGTAACTTGCTTAGGGGAAATAAGCGAAATGTCGCGCATTGGCTGACTAAGCTGGGTAAGATCTGTGCTTAAAAGGTGTACAAACTGCTCTAATAAGCTTTCAATAAAGCGTTTAGAGAACAACGATTTGGCATAGTCCACTTCAATATTTAACGCACCTGAATCGGCTTCTATAGCAACGAAAGACAAATCAAACTTAGCTGCAGCCTGCTCCGGAGCTAACGCCGTAATATCCACCTCTGGTAGTGCTAATGTTGTCAGATGCTCATCGTGAGTGAGGTAATTAAACATGATTTGAAATAATGGGTGACAGCCATTTATTCGTGCAGGATTGAGCATCTCAACGACTTTCTCAAAAGGCAACTCTTGGTGTTCATAGGCTTGTAATACCAGCTGTTGCTGTCGTTGTAACATCTCACTGAAGGTATTTGACCAGTCAATTTGGCTGCGCAGAACCACCGGGTTAATAAAGTACCCGAGCATGTTTTGGGTGTCATGATGGCTACGATTTGCCATTGTGGTCCCCATAACAATATCGTTCTCACCACTTACATAGGCAAGGGTCAACGCCAACGCGCTTTGCAATAACACAAAAGGTGTAACGTTATGGGCGTTGGCGAGTGCTTTCAAATTCTCATGGTGAGCTTTGTCAATCACACTTTTGCAGGTACTGGCAACGTGAATGTCATCTTGACGATCGGCCTTAGTAGGTAAACCATGCAGTGTTGGTAAGTCGGTTAATTGCGCTTGCCAAAATTGCTGCAATTGAGCTAGATAATGCGTGTCCTCAAACTGACGCCTTTGCCAACGAGCATAATCACTATATTGCGGTGATGCTTCAATGGTTGCTTCGGGGTCAAGATACAATTCAGATAATTGCTTACCCAAGAGCTCGATTGACCAGCCATCTGCAGCGATGTGATGGCACCATAGACGTAACTCGTAGTGCTCGCTTGCTACTTTTAGTAACACCGCTTTTAGCATGATATCGGCTGCAGGCGTTAATTCGGCAGCAACCTGTTTTGTTAATGCCGCGATTTTGGCTTGCTGTTCAGCTTTAGAGCAAGCCGTCATGTCAACATACTCCAGTAGATTTACTGGGACCTCATTTACTCGAGTAGAAAAACCTTGCTCCGTTTTCTCAATGCTGGTTCGTAACACACGGTGACGTGCAACTAAGCCAACTAACGCGCGATTAAGGCGTGCACTATCTATCTGACCATGTAACGCTACATGCAAAGGTAAAAGGTAACCCGCTTGGTTTTCACTGATCTCACAAGCAAGCCACATTTGTTGCTGCGCGAAAGATAACTCTGGATTACTGTCTGAAGCAATTTCTAAGGTGTCTGATGATAATGTTTGCTCATTTTGTGATGCAGCTAAAAGTTCTGCCAATTGCGCAATTGTTGGGTTAGAAAACAGTTGCGTCATGGTCAGTGAGGTGCTGAACGTTTTCTTTACCTCGCTTATTAATCTTGTCGCTAATAAAGAGTGTCCTCCTAAAGCGAAAAAGTTCCCATGAACACTGAGGTGTTCCGGTGGTAATTGTAAAATTGCCGCCCAAATGGTTGTCAGTGTATGCTCGAGCTCTGAACTTGGCGCAACGTAGTCGGTTGGGGCTTCCAATTCTGGCGCTGGTAAAGCCCGCTTATTCACCTTACCGTTGACTGTGGTCGGTAATTTGTTTAAGAACACAAACTGGCTAGGTACCATGTATGGCGGCAAGACTGCCTGTAAACTTTGTGTTAACTCTCGCTTAAGTTGCTCTGCTGCTTCCACCTTCTCACACGCTAGATACGCAACTAAGATCCCCTCGTAAGCAACCACTACTGCCTGACTTACCGCATCTTGTTGCACTATCACCGATTCGATTTCAGCAGGCTCAATGCGATAACCTCGTAATTTAAGTTGCTCATCAGCACGACCTATAAACTCTAACTGCCCATCACAGCTCCAACGCGCCAAGTCTCCGGTCTTAAATAGGCGCTGAGAAGGTAAAAATGGATCATCAATGAATTTCTCAGCAGTGAGTTCTGGTTGATCTTTATAGCCTTCGGTTACCCCTAAACCTGAAACCCATAACTCGCCTTTGGCTCCGCGTGGTAATAACTGCCCTCCTTCATCAACTAAGTAAAGCTGGCTATTCACTGCAGCTTTACCGATGTTCGCGTAAGTGGAGTTATTCACATCGCAACTGCTGGTGTAGACAGTGATCTCAGTGGGACCATAATAATTGCGAATAGATTGCCCCGAGTTGTTCGAAATCGTACTTAAGCGTTGCCACAACGAAGGTGAGATGCGTTCGCCGCCAACCGTAAGACTCGGTAATTGCGAAACATCCGGCCATTGCTCTAAAAACAGTTCACAAAAAGAAGGAGTGACACAACAATGTGTGATCTGCTGTTGTCGACAAAACTCAGCATAAGCTTGGGGATCATGACATGTATCTTCATCCGCTAGTACCACAGTTGATCCCGCCGCAAGCGCTCCTAGGCCTAGTAAAGAACCGTCAAAAACAAATGCTAATCGCCATCCCCACCGCACTTGTTCTGGAGGACATGCGGACATTGCATCTTGTGCAAAAGCGGTGAGGAAGTAATTGAGGTTTTGTTGACTGACGACCACGCCTTTAGGTTGCCCCGTCGACCCTGAGGTAAACAGCATGTAGGCAGTAGCTTGAGGTGATAGGGTGACCGGTTGACACGGCTTTTGTGCAGCTATCGCCACCTGTATTTCCACTGTTTCCAGTGCAATATCATTTACATTAGATGGCAACGAATGAGTCAGTAATAACTTTGCATTCGCTTGCTGAGCGATGTTATTTATTCTTTCTGCAGGAAATTTACTATCCACAGGGACAAACGCAGCCCCGCTAAGATGACAGGCATATACCGCCACCACATAATCGGCTTTCCTTGGCATCATCAGCGCCACAGCATCACCCGCAGTAACTCCGCGGAATTGCAAGTACCCCGCGAGTGCATGTGCTCTTTCTCTCAACTGCGCAAAGCTCAATGCATCTGTATCATCAATGACCACCTTGCGGCCGTTACAATGTTGACTTAAGTGCTCAAATCGCTCAACTAAAGTACCTCCTAATGTTGCGCCTTCCCCCTGTCCAAGCTTTATTACATCGGCTTGGCGGACTTGATCCATTACCTTTGGCAGCTCACATAAACGCTTGTCAGACGTTTGTAGCCAATTGCCTACACCATCATAAAACTGTGTCAATATTTGTTCGGCAGTGTCGTACTCAAAAAGTGCCTGATTATAATAGAGACTTGCACTTAACTGACCATCCATCCCCTGCCAAACGTCTAACGTAAGATCAAACTTTGCATGTTGATCTTGTTCAGGTAACACCTTGGCCTCAATATCTCCCAAAGTAAATGACTCACGCTGTGACACCTTACCTAAATAGTTGAATAAGATTTGGAAAACAGGATGTGCATGTTGTTGCCGCTCTGGATTGATGGTGTCCAAAACACACGAAAAAGGTAATGCCTGATTCGCCATAGCTGCCATAATGGTTTCATGCTGTTCCGCTACAAATTGCGTTAGCGTGCTTTGCGGCTCAACAGCACTACGAACCACAACGGGGTTAACAAAATACCCAATCATATGTTGGGTATCCGCTTGCTGACGATTTGCCATAGGGCAACCTATGATAACCTCACTTTCACGGCTAAACTGGTTAACCACCAAAGCGAATATACTCTGCATAACGACAAACTCAGAGGTGCCGTGCTGAGTTGCAAAACGGCTCACTTCTTGCCCCATGACAGCAGGAATGGTTTTGCGGATCATACCCGCTTGCATGCCACTGTGCTCATTCATGGCTGTTCTAGGGTGATCTAGTGCTATGCCATGTAACAACGGGATCCCTTGTAGCTGAGATTGCCAATACTCCTGTAGCGTTTGGTACTGGTCACTTGCATGCCAATGCTGGCGCTGCCAAATAGCAAAATCGCTATATTGAGGAGTGTTCAGCTGTGTTTGAGAGCCATCTGTTAGATATAATTCGCTTAGCTGTTGGGTGAGTAAGTTGATTGACCAGTCATCAACCGCGATATGATGAAAAACACAGCATAAAATATACTGCTGTTGACTAAGCCTAACCAAGGCTGCATTGAACAGCACTTTACTTTGCGGGGTCAAGTCACTGCCAAGATGTGTACGGATCTCCTCAATCTTTTGTTGCTGTTGAGAAGTACTCATTCCCTCTAAGTCAATAACTTCAATATTAAAAGCACTGACTTCGTTGCACACAGCCCGAAGTTGACCGTCTTGGTCTGAATCAATACTGGTCCTTAGCACGGGGTTATTACGCACGATTGTCTCAAATACACGCTGAAGTTTTACTACATCTACCCCCCCGTGTAATTCAATGGTAAGTGGAACCAGATAACTACTTTGCTGTTGGTCATGTTGACACGCAAGCCACATTTGCTGCTGAGCAAAAGATACATCAGGGTGAGAACTGCTATCCGCTAACGGGATTTGCATGGATGACACTGAAGAAGTGACATCTTGGTTATCTTGAATGTACTCTGATAACTCAATAATATTACAGTTTTCAAGTAATACTTTGACGCTCAAATCGAGATTCAAGCGCTCTGAAATCATCGCCAACACTCTCAGTGCAATAAGAGAATGACCACCTAAACTAAAAAAGCGTTGTTCACAACAGAGTGATTCGGGTGCGAGTTCAAACGCCGCTGCCCAGATATCCCGTAACTTATTTTGTAAATCATTGCTTGGTGCTACCCGCTGCGTGATCTCGCTTGTCGGTATCTGGTATTGGCGCAATGTGCGTTTATCAACTTTACCATTTGGTAGCAGAGGTAACTCAGGTAGCATAACAAAATGCGTCGGTACCATATGAGAAGGCAGCTGGCGCATAGCATACTCTCTAAGTACCTCACTATCGATGTTATCTTGTTGACATACATAGAATGCTATCAACTGTTTTTCATTGCCTACCTTTACATCAACGACTGCTAGATTGATGATGTCATGATGACCGAGCAGTTGGTTTTCAATTTCGCCTAGCTCCACGCGAAAGCCACGTACCTTCACTTGCTCATCGGTGCGACCTAAAAAGTAGAACTCACCAAGTTGGCCTTGCCTTACTAAATCACCAGTTCGATACCAACGGCTGTTACCGTAAGTTATAAACTTCTGCTGATTATCTTCATCGCGGTTAAGGTAACCTGCTGATAAACAGGGACCTGATAATAGCAGTTCACCGACAGCGCCCTTAGGTTGCTGCAAACCATGGCGATCAACAACCATTGCATTTCTAGGGCCGCAAACCGTTCCTATTGGTATGCTGGCTCTATTTAAATCACTGATGTCCACTTCATGCCAGGTGGAGGTAATCGTTGCTTCTGTAGGGCCATAAGCATTAATAAGTCGACACTTATCAAATAGTTCTAGCTCAGACCAACGCCTGACTATTTGCAGGTTAAGTGTCTCCCCTCCTAACACCAGCGTATGTAGCTTAGTTTGTTGCCAAAAACCGGCAAAATTATTTTGCTCAGCGAGCAACTCATTGACTAAGGCTGGAGGGAGATCGGTACAGCTTATATGGTTAGTCAGCATATATTCTGTTAGTTGCTCATGGCGCCATAGTTGGTCCCCTTTGAAATACACGCTGGCTCCTGACAGCAGTGCCACCCATATTTGCTCTAAAGCGGTATCGACATTCACTGAAGCAAACGAGAGCACATTATCTTTAGGCGTTAACTTCAAGTTCTCTTTCATACTCAAAATATGAGCTGAGAAGGAACGATAACTAATGGCAACCCCTTTAGGCAGACCAGTGGTGCCAGATGTGTAAATGATGTAAGCAGGAGTATCGAGAGCAATAGCTGGTGATTTAGCCATTGTTACCATTGATGTCGACATCAAGTCTGCATATCGTAATGCGGTAGCATCAAAAGCTTCTAACTCATAGTCCCCTTCTGCGGTGATGATATAATTAATTTCGGCATCAGTAATGATGTGTTGCAAACGTTCTTCTGGAAATGTGGGATCCAATGGTACGTAGGTCGCCCCCACGCGCCAAAGTGCCAATTGAGTAACCAAGGCCGATACTGAGCCTGGGATCATAACCCCGACACGACTGCCCGATGTCACAAAGGACTGCAGGCTCGATGCTAATGTTTCAGAATGCTGCTTTAGGGTGTCGTAGTTTACTGTGGAGTGGAGATCGCATAGCGCTACTTCGCTGCCGTGCTGGCTACATGTAGAGTCAAAATACTGGCCAATGGAAGTTACCTCTGCAGACGCTGCAGACTCTATAGTGGCTAATTCATTGTTACTCAATTCAATACTAGCTAAGAGCTTAGCCGGGTTTTTGCTTAAGCTTTCAAACAACCGCGATAAGCACTCAGAAAGAGAGATCACCGTTTGTTCATCAATAAGATGAGCGTTATAACGCCAGTTTATTTCTACTTCTTTACTGTCGCAGACATGTAACGTCAAAGGATGTATGCCTGATTCAACAGGGTCAATACGGTGTTGGCTGTAGCAAAACGATGGTAAATAATCGGTAGCTGATCCCCTGGAAGTCGACTTAACATCTGGAGTGTCTATATGAGTCTCGATACATGCCAGCAAATCTCGAAAACACCATTCATCATCAAGAATAAGTTCCAGCCCTTGGCTTTTACCATCTAGCAGGTCTGGAGCGCTATTCTGATATTCAATGATAACAGGTGACTCTTGATAGTACTTTGCGTAAACCAAAGTGAAGCAACTTAAAAGCAATCGCTTAGTGTCAGTTCCAAACTGTTCTGCAATCTGATTGATCTTTTTAGTTGGTAAGTCTGATTGCGGTAAACTATTGTACTTCCTTGCTTTGCTAGCACTAGTTTTATCGACGACCACTTTTTTCTCCTAATTATTATTATCTTTTTTAAACCAAATATTGAGTATTTCATCTGAGTTTTTGGCCAAACTAAGGGTAGAATTCTCAATTTAAAGCGTAACCTTAGAACTTCTATTCCTTAGCCAACTAAAACTATTGTGATTTTCGGAACAGAGTTTTCTTATTTTCAATTCGCTGTGAACACCTTGCTCTTTATTTAGCATTTTTAACTGCTCACTATCTTCACTCTTACATAACGTCCACTTGGTCTTTGTTAAATTCATTTGTAGTTAAAATACATACATTTTTTATTCTGTTTCGGTACAAACCACATCAACCTAGTAGTTTTCAAACACTGCACTCTACGCTGTTTTTTTGACTACTAAGGATGCTATAAACCACCATTTACAATCCCAAAAATCGGGATAATAAAAATAAAACAATTTTAAAACTCTGCATTAACAAAAATTAAACATCACCCAAAAACCTCTTGAAAATGTAAAAAAACAGAAGCGTTAAACACAGCGCATATTAACTTTATATCTAATAAACACACATAATACACACAAATCAAATGATTTTTCAAAAGCTATGAACTTGACAAAATAAAAACATTCGGTACTCTTGCACCAAGTTGCAACAAAATAAATACATAAGTGACAATTGCTGTAACATTGACAATAAAAAATATAACGAATTTTTTATATCCAAGGAGGCAAGATGGATATTCAAAGCTTGATACAGGAAGCTGGTTCTGCTGGCATTTCGTTGTTCCTAAAAGATGGCAAGCTAGGTTATAAAACAAGCAAAAAACTAGCTGATCGTTCTATCCTTGGGAAAATATCAGAGCGAAAGTCTCATGTTGTCGCATTCCTTGAGCAGCAAAATACAGAGTCAGCGGGAGACACATTAGCGTCGTTGAGTCAAAAAAGGATTTGGCTATCAGAGCAGTTACAACCCCAGCAGAGTTTATTTAATATCCCCATGCGGCTAAGCCTGCCACTGGATGTTGATGTTAAGCGATTGCAACAAGCAATCACTTCTCTTGTCGCCAAACATGAGGTACTCAGAACCTGCTACTATGAGCTTGATGATGAGATATATCAGCAGGTTATTGAGTCACCGAGTTTACATATCGAACATCATGATTTGATAGCGCGTGATGACCCTGAGCAGGAAAAGTTAATTGCTCAATTTTTCTCGCATCAGTTTGATTTGGGATCAGAATTACCTATCCGAGCTTGCTTTATAAAAAAAGCGCAACGGACAGAGCTTTGCCTACTTTTCCATCACATAGCTTTAGATGATACCGCTTGCCAAACGTTCATAGCGCAAATGTTTGATATTTACGCAGGCAGCACACAACCACCGATGCAAAGCCAATACCGGGATTATGCAAAGTGGCAACATAATCATATTCAAAGCATGCGGTTTAAGTTACATGCCGAAAAGTTTTGTGAGCAGCTGCGAGGTGCACCAAGTCTGCATCGCTTGCCACTAAAGTCACCGCACAGTAAACACACTAGCAGCACCGCTAAAACACTTCCCATAGTCATACCCGAGCAGTTAAATAACAAAATAAAAGCACTCTGCCAAGAAGCTCATATCACTGAATTTTCTTTCTATCACACTATGCTGGCTTTGTTGGTTGGTCATTGGAGCAAAACGGATGACGTTATGCTTGGAACGCCAGCCATTCACCGCCCCACCGCTTCCATGTCAGAGGTCTTAGGCTGCTTTTTGAACCTAATGCCGATTCGGCACCAACTTGATATGTCAGCGAACCTAGCGCAACTACTGGCCTATATAAAAAATAAGCAAAGTGAGCTTATGCGCTATCAAGACGTGCCATTTGAGTACTTATTACAAGCACTCAAACCAACAAGGCAGCCATTCGTTAACCCCTTATTCCAACTCTTCGTTTCAAGTCATAGCAGCAGTAATACAGAACATAACCAACAAGATTGGCATTTTATCGCCCCAACTAACCATGCTTCTTCTAAGTATGACATGACATTGAAAGTGATTACCGCCACAGAGGGAACGAAGATACTTTGGCAGTACCGTGAAGACCTGTTCTCAGACGAATTAATGGAAATGATGAGCGAAAGTTTTGTACCAATGCTCTTAAACTTAACTCGCGACAAAGAACAAACACTCAACGCTGCGTTATCCAGCATTAAATACCCAAAAATCGCACAACTGACCGCACCGGTACTGAGTCCGAAACGCAATTTAATTGAGTCCATTTATCACCATGCCAAAACCTCTGGGCAAAGCATTGCCGTCAGTTGCGAGCATCAATCTTTAAATTACCAGTCGCTACAGACCAAGATCGAAGCTCTTTCACAACATCTGGTGCAGCAAGGGCTTGAGCGCGGCGACCACATAGGCCTGATGTTGTCTCGCAACACGAATATGGTTATAGCCATGCTTGCAGCATTAAGGTTGGGACTTGTCTATATTCCAATGGATCCAGACTACCCCCAACAAAGGTTGGCGTATATTGCTGAAAAGGGCCAATGCCGATTAATCTTAAAAGACAGTGATCTAGCTCTCAATATTGACCTACCGCAAACGTTGCTTAATGAAAACATGTTGCAGCCCACAAATGAGCTGAAACTACCGACATTGCCAAAACCAGATGATCTCGCGTATATCATCTTTACCTCCGGCTCCACAGGCCAACCAAAGGGGGTAAAAATCAATCAAGATAACCTTGCTAACTTCCTAACCAGCATAGTGACACTGCTCAACGTAGGTAAAAATGATAGGTTACTCGCCGTCACGCCCATTTCATTTGATATTTCGGTTTTAGAGCTTTTTGCGCCCTTAATGGCAGGCGGTGAAGTGGTGATTGCCGCGCAACATAAGCGCGATGGCTTAAGTCTTAAGCACTCACTAGAAACACAAAACATTACTCTAATGCAGGCGACTCCGGCAGGTTGGCAGTCATTAATAGATGCCGGGTGGCAAGGCAATAAGGAATTAACGGCTCTGTCTGGTGGCGAGCGCCTGGCAACTTCTTTAGCAGCCGAGCTGGTACCTAAAGTGGCCCGTTTATGGAATATGTATGGCCCTACAGAAGCCACAGTGTGGGCAACTTGCCACCCTGTAACCCAGCAAACACAGCAAGAAACTCCAATTGGCCAGCCCCTTGGTAATTGTGCAATTTATATTCTTGATGAATTCGGCCACCCTTGCCCTCCTCAAATGCGTGGTGAAATTGTGATTGCAGGTGACTGCGTTGGCCAGGGCTACGTGGACCTTGAATCAGAAACAGCAGAACGTTTTATTTCCATCCCCACAGCCGAGGGTTCTATTCGAGCTTATCGAACCGGTGATCTGGGGTATGTCGATTGCAACAATACCTTGTTTTGCTTAGGCCGAAATGACCACCAAGTCAAAGTTCGCGGATTTCGTATTGAACTGCAGGAAATCGAGCGCCAGCTGCAGCAGCTTGCTGGATTAAGTAAAGTTTGTGTTGTGGTCCATACCATGGCAAATGGCAGTCAAAAGCTTATTGCCTATTGTGCCAGCAACCCTGAAACGTTCGCTCCTCAAGATCTTTTGCAGCAATTACGAGAAATATTGCCGTCATACATGCTGCCAGATTTTATGGTTGCTATTGAGCAATTACCGCTGACACCCAGTGGCAAAGTAGATAGAAACTATTTAGCAACTATTCCACCTCAGGTTGAAGAAGAAAGCCTAGCACAGCCAAATAATGACACTGAACAACAGTTGCTGACAATGTGGCAACAAATACTGAACCTCGAAGCGATTGGCACTAACAGTAACTTTTTTGCTTTAGGTGGTGATTCCATTAGCGCTGTAAAGCTAGTCAGTCAACTGCAGCAAAAAGGCTTCAATGCAAACAGTGCTCTGGTTTTTCAACACCAAACTATCAAAGCGCTGGCGCACAGCTTAGTGCCAAACTCTGCAACCGAGCTCAATGAAGTTAGTGAACAAAGCTTCAAAGGTGTTGAAGTCATTGGCGACGCCGTTTCGGAAGCTGATCTGCAGTCATTACTCGAAGAATTTGAATCTTGAATTAATTAATAAAAAGTATAATAAGCAAGGAAAACCCATGAGTTCTGTTAAAGAAATACAAGCTGTTTATCCTCTTTCAGCGACCCAGCGCGGCATGTTATTTTACCTCGTCAACGCATCGGACTCCGACGAAAACTATCGCGAGCAATTAAACTTAATTGTTAGTAAAGACATCTCTTTAGATTGCTTAACGCAAGCATGGCAGGCTGTAGTAGACCATAACCCCGTATTGCGCTCCATCTATAGCTGGGAAAACAAAGCACAGCCTTTGCAAGCGGTACTTAAGCACGCACCACTTTCATGGCATCAACATGACTATAGCCACCTTAGTGACGATGAAGCGGAACAGTGTGTGGCAAAAACATGTCAATTAAGCAGAACTCGACCTCTTAACATCGGCAGTCAACCACCTGTGTGGATCGATTTCTTTTCTTTGCCTTCGGATAACTTACTGACCTTTAACTTCACTCACCTTCAGCTTGACGGCTGGTCGATGGCGCTGATCACTAATCAATTTGAGTTGGCCTTGACGCAACTGCAACATGGTGAAAGCATCAAGTTACCAGAAGGGGGAAATTACAAAGATTACGTTAAGTGGTTATTAGCGCAAGATAGCAAAAAATCACTGGGCTTTTGGGTCAACCATTTAGGGGACGCTCAGCCAAGTACGCCTCTCAGTTTGCAAGGCTACACTAACCACTTGCCTGACGACAATCAGCACCGCAACAAACAAACCAAGTTGTCATTTAGCGCAAGCGAATTCACGGCATTATCACAATTTTGTAGAAACCAAGGTGTCACCCTTAATGCCTTGATGTTGGGAGCGTTTGGCTTATTCGAAACCCTTGTCACTCGTACCGAAAACAGCGTTATTGGTTCTGTAGTGGCAGGTAGGCCACACCAAGTACCAAATATGGATAGCATTGCCGGCTTTTTTAGTAACGCTCTGCCTATCAACATTACACATAGCTCTGGTAGTGACTTTCAGCATTGGCTGAACGAGTTTCAGGCCCAGCTCGCACAGTCGTGGGACCATGCGTACGTGTCTTTAGAAGAGATTAAACAAGCGGTGAAAATGCCCATTACTGAACCGCTGTTCTCAACATTATTTATCTTCCAGAACTTTCCCAAACGTCTCGTTGATGATCAACAGGGATTGTCAAAACCAGCGATGCAACAGGTAGTGGGCTATGAGCAAAGTCACTACCCTCTCACCCTCTATGTGATGGCTTCAGACACATTGAGTATCTATGCAAGTTACCAAACTGAACATTATTGTGACGCACATATTGACGCGCTACTTAGCTACTATAAAACTTTTTTACTTGCTTGTGTCGAAGGGGCTCAACAACCTATTGCTGACATAGACCCATTTGCAAAGCAAGTGCTACAACAAAACCCACCAGCCAGCCCTCGTCAATCTCCTGAACAACTCAGTGACTACTTAGCCAATGTTGCTCGCTATGGAGATAGAGTGGCGGTTGTCAGTGCTACTCAAACAGTGACCTATGCACAACTGCACAGTCAAATTAATGGCTTTACTAAGCAACTACAAGCCCAAGGTATCACTGCTGGAGATCGCATTGCTTTAGTATTGGATAGAGGCTTACCTTTTATTGTAGCAACACAAGCTATTTTGCGTTTAGGTGCCAGCTATATCCCAATGGATCCCTCCATGCCCGACAGCAGAATGACGTTTATTTGCGATGATGCCAAGCCAAAGCTCATGATTGCCAATAAAGAGCTCAACATGGAATTGCCACAGCTAAGCGCTGAGCAGGTTCTTAGCAAGGTGAGTGACGACGATGTCACCATTACGCTTGATGATGAATGTGAAGCCTATGTCATCTACACCTCAGGCTCAACCGGTTCTCCAAAGGGCGTTAGCGTGCCACGTGCGGCATTACTCAATCATACTTTATCCGCAATCGATTGTTATCAAGTTACGCCACAAAGCTGCGCACTGCAATTCTCATCGGTTAGTTTTGATACAGCGGTTGAGGAAATATATCCCGCACTGTTCACTGGAGCACAGCTGGTACTGAGAACCGATGATATGATAGCCGACTCAAAACACCTGATCGCGGCCATCAATGAACACTGCATCACCATCCTTAACTTCCCGACAGCATTTTTTAATGCTTGGGTTAATGAATTAGAAACGCCATTACCTAGCTGTGTAGAAACAATCATTGTTGGCGGCGAAGAGCTGACCTTAACTAGCTTTGAGACTTGGCTTGCGTACAGTCAAAAACATGGCCTTGAAATAGCACTATTTAATACCTACGGGCCAACAGAAGCTACGGTCGTAACCAGCCGTATTAAACTAACTGATGCTCACAAAACAGTTGCTCGTCTTCCCATCGGGTATGCCATTGATCATGTTGCTTGTCATATTGTCGGCCGAGACTTGCAATGTTTGCCTGAAGGGTTCCTTGGCGAAATTGCAATTTCTGGTGCTGGGTTAGCCCGTGAATATATTAATCAGCCAAGTTTGACCAATAAGGTATTTCGCCAACACTCGACACTTGGACGCTGCTATTTGAGTGGCGATTTAGGGTTTATTAAAGATGGGGTTTTGTACTATTCAGGCCGTATTGATCACCAAGTTAAGATCAGAGGCTTTAGGGTTGAGCTAGGTGAAATCGAGCACGTTTTAACACAGCTAGATTTGATTGCCGAAGCCGTTGT
Source organism: Pseudoalteromonas 'SMAR' (assembly GCF_048515945.1). Classification (NCBI taxonomy): domain Bacteria; kingdom Pseudomonadati; phylum Pseudomonadota; class Gammaproteobacteria; order Alteromonadales; family Pseudoalteromonadaceae; genus Pseudoalteromonas; species Pseudoalteromonas 'SMAR'. The sequence continues at coordinate 27,665 of NZ_JBLWMW010000013.1, read as the reverse complement.
CTCAGTGGTTAAAAATCAACATGGTGCGCAAGAATTGGTGGCTTATTATACCACCACCACACCTTGTTGCAGTGAAGACATTCGCCAGCAACTCGCGAGCCTCTTACCTGAGTATATGGTCCCAGCACATTGGATGGCGCTCAATACCATCCCAAAAACCATTACCGGTAAGTATGACCGTAAGAAACTACCAGCAATCGAGCGCAAAAAAGCCCACATTGATTTTGAGGACCCTTACCTTAATTCATTAGCGGTTATTTGGCAGCAACTCTTGTCTCCTGAGCAGCTTAATGAACAAAGCAACTTCTTCCATCTCGGCGGACACTCAATATTAACCATTAAATTATTGGCTAAGATTAAAGAAGTTTTTGCTGTTGAAATTAGCTTTAGTGATGTCTTTGATTACCCGACATTGAAAGCACAAGCCGAGCTGATTTCAGGCCAAAAACGCAGTGGTGTTGCAAAGAAGCAAACCTTACCAAGCATTAAACATCAGCCAGATTTAGAACGCTACCCACTGTCTTTCCAACAAGAACGCGTTTGGTTTTTACAACAGCTGCAAAGAACAAATACAGCATACAACTTCCAAATGACCTTCTATCTAGATGGGCCATTGAATATCCCTTATTTAGAGCAAACCTTAGAAGAAATCGTGGCTCGCCATGCTTTGTGGTTCAGTACTTTCCATGAAGACGATGGCGTGCCTTATCAGCGTATTGAACAGCCCTTTAGTGTTGATCTTACCCCACTGGACTTAAGCCACCTAAGCGAAGCGGAACAACAAGCAGAGCTTGACGATATTTTACCTAAACTAACGCAAAAACCATTTGATATTACGCAACTGCCATTGATCCGTTGGCAATTGATAAAACTTGGCGATGATTCCCATTGCTTATTACAAGTTGAGCATCACCTTATTCATGATGGTTGGTCAGTTGGTATTTTCACCAAAGAGTTGCATGCGATTTATGAAGCTAAGCTGGCCAACAAAGCACATGATCTGGCGCCATTGAAATTCACTTACGCCGATTTTTGTTTATGGCAGCGTGAAGCGATGACAGGTAGCTACTATCAAGAAATGGAACAGTATTGGCTAGATAAACTGGCTGATTTACCGGCCAGCCTTGAACTGCCATATGACTATCCTCGACCGTTAGAGCCATCATTCCGTGGTGACTCACTGATGTTCAATTTGGATTACGATCTCTATGAATCATTGCGCAGTTTTGCCAAAGACAATGGCTTTACTCTCTATATGACAATGATTGCAGCGTATTATGTGTTGTTGCATAAATACAGCGGCCAAACCGATATCAATATCGGTGCAGGCACCGCTTCTAGAACCGCACCTGAACTGCACCCTATTATGGGAATGATGGTAAACAGTATTGTTCTACGCACTACCTTAGAGGATAACCCGACGTTCCTAGAGTTGCTTAAGCGGGTACGGAAAACATGCCTTGACGCTTACGCCTATCAAGACATGCCATTTGAAAAGTTAGTGCAAAAATTAAGCCCTGAACGCATGGGACAAGCCAATCCACTATTTCAAACCATGTTCAGCTTCCATGATGCTGAAGTACCTGAGCCAGATTTTGGGGGCTTAGAGGTCAATGGACTAGTTAATACCAATAAATCAGCCAAACTCGATCTTAACGTGATCGTCGCACCACATGCAGAGCAGAGAGTGGGTCAAGAAACATCTCGCCGCGCTGCTGCGGTTATGACTTGGGAGTACAGTACGGATTTATTTGCCAAAGAAACCATGGAAGAAATGGTAGCTAACTTCTTGCACTTGTTAGCTAATCTAACTCAAAACCCTGAGTTACCGATCGATCAGCTCACGGCCATCAATGCCAAGTCGGCAAGTAATTTACTGATGGATACAGAGCAGCAACAACCTCTTTCTTCATCCGTTATTGCGGCCTTTGATCGTCAAGCCAAGCTCCACCCAGAGCACAGTGCTGTGATTGATGCAGACAAGACCCCTTACTCATATCAATTATTGCAACAACGCTCCAATCAAATTGCATTGAACCTGGCTGATAAAGTCAAAGTGGGTGACACAATTGGCTTGGTGCTGTCTCCAGGCGTGGATCTTTATGCTGCCATGCTCGCAGCAATGCGATTAGGTGCCAGTTACATGCCCATAGACTTAAATGGTGGGGAATTGCGTAGTAACACCATGTTGGATAATCTCGCAGCACTAAGCACTACACCTATTGTCCTAACCGATAACAGTGCGCTTAAGCTTGCCGAACGTTTCAGCGTTGTGGAGGTATCACAGTTATACCATGGCAATGGCACCGAGTTAATGGATAAAGGTAATCAACAAGCCGCGGCTTATATTATGTATACCTCAGGCTCAACAGGCCTCCCTAAAGGGGTACGTATCACACAAGCTGGTATACTTCGCTTGGTTGAAGCACCAGATTACATTGCGCTTTCACATCAAGATCGTTGGTTACAACACTCATCACAGTTTTTTGATGCTTCGACTCTAGAGATTTATGCTCCACTACTAAATGGCAGCACAATCGTTGTTCCTAAACAGTCAAAGTTATCATTAGGTGAGTATCAACACTATGTCGATGAACATAAGATCACTCATTTATGGATGACTGCCGGACTGTTCCATCAATTAGTGGAAACTTCCCAGTGTGAAATGCCAAGCAGCTTAAAATACTTATTAGCTGGCGGCGATGTATTGTCTCGAGATAAAGCGCAAAGGTTTGTAGAGCTCAATTCACATTGCCAGCTGATCAATGGTTATGGTCCAACTGAAAACACCACTTTCTCTTACTGCCAGCCTGTCACCCCGGCATTACTGGAGCAAACAAGGTTATCTCGCTCAATTCCAATCGGTTATGCCATAAAAGGAACGCAGGGCTTCATATTAGACAGCAACATGCAATGTGTTCCTCAAGGGGGAATTGGCGAGTTGTATGTTGCAGGTAGTGGCCTTGCCCTAGGCTACCTCGACAATGCACTTAATGAAGATAGCTTTATTGAGCATACCCTAAATCTACACGGTATTGAACGCAGCGTTAGACTGTACCGCACTGGTGACATGGTACGACAAAACGCCCATGGGCAGTTGGAATTTATCGGCCGTAACGATAACCAAGTAAAAATTCGAGGGTTCCGTGTTGAACTCAATGAAATCGAAGAAGTGATTAATCAGCATCCAGCAGTGAAAGATGTTTGCGTTGCCGTGTGCGGTGAAAATAACCAGCAGTTAGTGGCTTTTTACCAAGCAGATGACACGCTCGATGCTCCATTGTTAGCTCACTGCCAAGCGGCTTTGATGGGCTTTCAAATACCAGACTTTTTTATTCAGGTAGAAGATTTCCCGCTCACTAGCAATGGTAAATTAGATCGGAAAGCCGTTATTGCGCAAAACCCAATTGATGTGCAAAGCAAACAAGCACAATTTGTTGCTCCCCAAACAGAGCAAGAAAAAGTACTGTGCGATATTTTTGCTCATGCTTTGAACCTTGAAAAGGTTGGCTGCAATGATAACTTCTTCATGCTTGGTGGCCACTCTTTGGTAGCAGTGAAAGTGATCGCCGATATCGAAGAAAAGCTAGAGGTTCAACTTTCATTAGTAGACCTGTTCACTGCCCCCACAGTTGCACAACTGAGTATAAAGTTACAGCAATGGTCGACGACGGCAAAGCAAGCAGAGACCTCATCAGCTATCGAGCAGACTGCCATTGATGAACAGCTATCAGATCAAGAGCTGGATGCGTTGTTAGCTGCAATGGATGGTGAGGAAAGCTAATATGTCTGCAACAACACTCACTCGAGCCGAGAAATTGGCTCGCTTGAAACAACTACAACAAAACCAGGCAGAGCTGGCCTTATTCGACTTAAGCAATAAACAAAAGCGCTTTTGGTTCGCCCAACAAATGGATCCCAAAAGTGGTTTAAATAATATTTTTCGGGCCTTCCGATTTACTAGTAAACCGGATGTTACACTGCTGCAACAGGCTATTACTGCAGTGATGAAACAGCATCCAGCATTAACCAGTAAGGTTGTTACAGTAAAAGATGAGCCGAAGCAGTTTAGTCAAGCTTTATCAGCACTGCCTTTTACAACGCTAACCGTAGAAGACAGGTTACAGTTGCAACAACGTGTAGAGCAAGAGGCGCAAACGCCTTTTGCGCTATCACAAGACTACCCTTGTCGGTTTATGTTGCTCAACAGTGAAACCCACCCCGAAGAGTACATATTTACTTTGTGTTTTCACCATATTGCCTTAGATGGATTATCTGTGGTGATGGTCGAGCAAGCTATTTTGCGCCACTATACCAGTGCACATCTAGAGCCTGTTTCAGCGACCTATACATTTGAGAACTTGCTAGCCAGCCAGAACATTGACCACACAGCCATGGAACAGTATTGGCTCGAGCGCTTGGCAAACACTCAGCACCAGCTTAATTTAGCATTGAATTCACACGCGACAACCTCGGATCTGCAGCAAGGCGATTACGTAAACTTTCATTTTGATGATGATACAAGTCAGCAAATCAGTGAACATTGCAAGCGGTTAGGAGTCACTCCTTCTGTTTTTTTTCTAGCCGCTTATCAAATTCTGCTGCACAAACTTTCTGGTCAGGACAACTTTATTGTTGGCGTGCCTGAGCTCGGCCGTAACACTCAACAACAAAGAACAATGGTTGGGAATTTTGCTAATACCTTGCTACTGCCAGCACAGATCGATACTGAGCTCACAATTGCAGCATTTATTGCCAAGTTACAGCAGCACTTTTACCAAGACTTGGCTAACAACCAGGTGGCCGTTGAACGGTTAGTTGAGCTGCTCGGCGCTGAGCGTCACGGTACTGAAAACCCTTTGTTTCAGGTCATGTTTTCCTACAATAACTTGGAATCATCCCAAACACAGCCCAAACAACAATCAGTTTGGCAACGGTATCAGATACAACGACATTACAGTAAGCTAGATGTCACCTTAGAAATCCAACAGCAAGGCGAGCAATTTTCAGGTTACTTTGAGTATCGTGCAGCATTATTTCCTAAGCAGCAAGTACAACAGTGGCGTGATCAACTGGCAACCATCATCACAACCATGATGGCTGAATCGGAACATGCCTTAAGCGATATAGCAAGCTTTACGCCATTGCAACAACAATCCATTTTGAGAAATGAGGTGTCGAATACACCAGCCGTTTGTTTCAATCAGCGTCTGCGACACTTATCTCAAGTACAAGCTGATGAGTTGGCACTAACCGCAACAGACCACCAGCAAAACTGGTCTTATAAGGACTTAGTGACCGCGGTTGAAAACCTAGCCACTACCATTGGTGACACAGTAGACGCCGGCCAAACGGTTGCGATCAGTTGCGCTAAAAGGCATCATTGCGTGATCGCCATACTAGCCGCTCACATGGCTCACTGCCCTTTTGTGGTACTGGATCAGGCATTACCAGAGCAACGTCGTGAGTTTATTTTAAAGGACGCACATGTCGCAGCATTACTTAGCGAAGAAAGTAATGTCTTAACTTGTAAACGTCTAAGCCAAACAACTTACTCTGATACGCAACTTGGCTACCTAGTGTATACATCTGGCTCCACTGGTCAGCCAAAAGGCGTTAAAATACCTCGCCAAGCCCTACATAACCACTGTGTCGCAGTCGCACAGTGCTATCAACTTGATAGCACAACAAAAGCACTGCAGTTCTCAGTGTTGTCGTTTGACTTGGCACTCGAAGAATTATTTCCTGTTTTGTATCATGGAGGCCATGTAATACTACGACCAGGAATTGAAACCCCTTCGTTTCAACAGCTCAATGCACTCATCACAGCACACCAGATAAACCACCTAAGTTTACCTACAGGCTATTTGCATAGCTGGTTGGAGCATTTACGTGAGCTTGATCAAGCAATTCCAGAAGTTATCAAGCTTGTTGTAACCGGTACGGAACAACTGCAAAACCGTGTCGTTGAAAACTGGTTTGCCCTGGCAGATAGTAAACAACAACGCCTCATTAATGCTTATGGCCCAAGTGAAGCGACCATAAGCTGTACAGCGCATGAAATCAACCAACTAGATATTACCCGCTCCCCTATTCCAATTGGCTCTGCGTTGCCATACAGCCAAACCTACTTGTTAGATCGTAATGGCCAGCCTGTAGCACCCTATGTTCTAGCTGAGCTGTATATTGCCGGAGACAACTTGGCTCAAGGCTATCAAAACCTCAGCACACTGACTAATGAGAAGTTCAGTGTAAATCCCCAGATTAACCAACGGTTATATGCCACAGGCGACCTCGCTTATTATGATGAGCAAGGGCTAATATACTTTAAAGGCCGTGAAGACGATCAGGTTAAATTTCGTGGTTACCGCATTGAACTGGGTGAAATTGCTCGACGGCTGAACCAAATCACAGGCGTTGTTGCAAGCGCCTGTTTAATACAAGACTCTACCCCTGAAGCACTGGTGGCCTATGTTGTTAGTAAAGCAAAGCTGCAACAAGACAAGCTGAATTACCTATTATCGCAAAGCCTGCCAGATTATATGTTACCTGATCACATTGTGCAGCTTGATGAGCTGCCCCTGACAGCTAGAGGTAAAATAAATCACAAGGCACTGCCTAAAGTAAATGTCGACGCAACATTGAAACAGCGAGTTGCAGCAAAGAGTCAACTTGAGGCGATGATTTTAGCGATTTGGCAAGAGGTATTGAATAAGCCGCAAGTGTGCTGTCAGACTAGCTTCTTTACTCAAGGTGGACACTCCTTAACCGCCCTAAAAGCACTGAGTCTACTGGCCAAAAAAACGGGGAAAGAGCTGACGTTAAAACAGTTTTTTTCCGCCCCGACCATTGCCCAACAAGCACAGCTGCTCACCGAGCAAATAGTGCAGCAGTCCATGAGTGATCTTGTTAAAGTGTCAAGAGAAAAGCACATGCCGCTGACTCATGGGCAGCAACAAATGTATATCTTGGATGCCTATGCAGGCAGTTCAAGCCTATATAATATGCCTCTGCTGTTGCAGTTTGACGGCCCGTTACAAGTAGACGTGTTACAACAAGCATTGTCACAGCTGTGCGCACGTCATGAAGCATTCCGGACGGTTTTCATAGCGCAACAAGGTGAAACGCAGCAACTGGTTATAGATCACACTGAACTAAATTTGGCGCATCAAACGCTTAATGCTGACGAAGCCAAAGCACACTTTCAGGCGCAAATACAATCTCAGTTTGATTTGGCCCAACCAGCATACCGCTGGACGCTCTATCGAATCAGTGACACCCAGCACTGGCTTGGATTAGTAATTCACCATATTTTATGCGATGGCGCCTCATTAAACATTTTGACCAAAGAGCTGAGCCGCTGCTACCACCAACTATTACTACAACAACCTTGGCAACCAAGCCCAATGCCAATACAGGTAATTGATTTCGCGCATTGGCAGCACACCGAACAAGGTGAAAGTTACTTACAGCGTAGTCAAGACTACTGGCTTGAAGAACTTCAAGGGATGCCTCACAAACTGGATCTTCCTTTGGATAAACCTCGCCCTGCAACCCCAAGCTTTAGTGGAAACCGGGTGAGCTTACGATTAGACAACAGCGTTAGTGAACAACTTGAAGCAACAGCAAATACACTGGGTATTTCTATGTATAGCTTGACACTAACCGCTTTTGCAATTGTCTTGTACGAGCAATCTAGACAACAAGACTTCGCTATTGGCACGCCGGTATCCGGGAGACCCAGTCACGATCTTGAGAACGTTGTTGGCTTGTTTGTAAACTCACTGCCAATAAGAATGACCTTATCGCCACAAAGCACTGTCACTGAACTGCTGCAACAGACGCAGGAACGTATTCTTTCAGGGTTTGAACAGCAAAGCTTACCTTTACATTCTTTAGTGCAATTACTGGAGGTAGAACGAGCATTGAACTACAACCCACTGTTCCAAGTATTTTTTAATTTCATGACTAACAGTGGCGAATCGTCTCACCCAATCACAGATGAGTTGACTCTGTCTCTACCACAAACCCCAAATACCACTGCTAGGTTTGATCTCACCTTAACGATGCTGGCTTCACCTAGTGGTCTTGAAGGACACTTAGAGTTTGCCGAAGAGCTGTTCGATGCCAGTACCATCAAGCTGTTACGCGATCGCTACATTGAGCTTCTCACTTTTTTAGCGAAAAGCACGCATTGCACGGTATCAGAGCTGGAAGAAGCGGCTGCTGATAAGCAGCTGCAAATCAACATGGGTGCTGTAAAGGCCATTAGTGAACAGCCGGATCTACTTGCACAAATTGCTCAACACGCTCACACCACTCCAGACAAAACAGCGCTGACGTTTGCAAACACGCACTGGAGTTATAACAAGCTCCATCGCGACATCATCACACGAGCTGCGCAATTAAATCATTGTGGTGTCAAAGCGGGTGATTTAGTTGCGGTCTCTTTGCCTAGAGATGGCCAGTTGGTCATTAACTTACTGGCAATAATGTACTGTGGTGCAGCCTATTTACCACTCGATCCCCACTACCCAGTGGAACGTCTGAGCTTTATTGCAAACGACGCCAATGCGCAATTCCTGCTTAGTGACAAAGAGCAAATCGAGTTTGATTTACCTAAACGCTGCACACTACTAAATTACCGCAACTTTGCTACTCAATCTGGCGATAGTGTCTCGAGTACTGTGAACTCACAGCAACAAGCCTATTGTATTTATACCTCAGGCTCTACCGGTCAACCAAAGGGTGTTGATATTAGTCGTACTAACCTCAACAACTTCCTTTACTCTATGGCGGAAAAGCCAGGTTGTCACACCACAGACACGGTGCTGGCAGTGACTCCTTACTCATTCGATATATCGATTCTGGAGTTGTTTTTACCACTCTACTGCGGTGCCACTCTAGTACTCAGTGATGAACAACAAAGTAAGGATGGTACCGCCCTAGGCCAACTGATAACGCAGCATAATGTGACATTAATGCAAGGCACACCAGCATCATGGCGCCTACTTTATAGTGCTGGATGGCAGGGCAAAGCAGATCTGACCTGCTTAGTCGGTGGTGAAGCATTACCGACAGCACTGGCTGCACAGTTGGCACACGATCATCAAGCCTTATGGAACATGTATGGGCCTACCGAGACCACCGTTTGGTCGAGTATTAAAGCGATCTCAAGTGATAGCGCAGTGACTATCGGTACGCCTATTCATAACACGCAATTTCTTGTGTTGAACGAACATAACCAACTGGCACGCTTTGGTGCTAAAGGACAATTAGCCATTGCTGGCGAGGGGCTAGCTCTTGGCTATAGAGATCGTGCCGACCTTAACGAAGCCAAGTTCATCACTTTAGCCGTTGAGGGGAAAACCATACGCGCATACTTAACCGGTGACCTAGTGCGACAGTTAAGTAACGGTGAATACAGCTATATTCAGCGTCTTGATGACCAAGTCAAACTCAGAGGCTACCGCATCGAGTTGCAAGAAATAGAGGCAACGCTGGAGCGAGAAGTTGGTTTAACCCATGCAGCAGCCGTTATTAATCACTCACAAACAGAACCTGTACTGGTTGCGTTTTATGTCAATCAGGATGGCTCCCATAGTGAGACAGAGTTACTGCAGGCCTTAGCCAATCAACTGCCGAGCTTTATGATCCCCACTCGCTTCATAGCTCTTGATTCGTTACCACTGACTCCCAGCGGCAAGGTGGATAAAAAGGCACTCAGCCAATATCAAATCACCCAAGCCACAACCTACGAGGCACCCCGAAACGACACTGAAATCATGCTATGTGAACTATGGCAAAACATTCTTGGTCATGAACAAGTCGGCATCAACGACAACTTCTTTAAGCTCGGTGGTAATTCGATTTTAGCCATGAAATTAGTGTCCGCACTGAATGATGCATTTGGTTTAGGCAATTTAACTATCGCTGATGTGCTTGCCCACCAGTCTATCTCTCAACTTGGTGAGCATATAGAGCAAATTCAGTTAAGTCAGGTGGATGATGAAGAGCTAGCGCAATTACTTATGGCACTAGAACAAGAACAATAAGAGGCATTATGGATATTCAAGATAAGCTTAATAAGCTTAGCCCAGAACAAAGAGCTAAACTTTTAAAACAATTAGCTGCAAAAAGTAAAAACGCCAAAGCAGCCGAGCCCAGCTTCCCCATTGTGGATAAGGCGCCGCAACAGCGCTTTCCACTTTCTCACGAGCAGCAGCGGATCTGGTTTTTATCTCGCTATGAGCCAGAGAGCCCGGAGTATAGCATTCCCCAGCTCTACCAAAGTAAGGTGCCACTCGATATAGAGTGCCTTAGCCAAGCTCTAGAACAGACTTTGAGCGATCATGACATATTACGTTGTCGCTTTGCAGAGGAGCAAGGCGAAGCCTATCAAACAATTTTGTCAATGGCAGAGCTTAAAGCGCAAGAAAAGTATCGGGTGCTCCCGGTCGTCGACTTCTCTGAACGAACCCTAGAGCAAGGTAAAAAAGATGCGTTAAGAGAAATCGATGAGGACTGTGAACGCGCTTTTGATTTAACCCAAGAAGGGATCTTCCGTACTCGGCTATTTAAACTGGCGCAGGATCACTATATTTGGTATGTCAATGTCCATCATATTGGTTTTGACGCTTGGTCTCATAACCTGTTTGTACATTATGTTAATGAACATTATCGTGCCCTCCAAGGCCAGCCAAATACCATTGAAAAGCCCCAGGCCAGCTACATTGATTACGCGTGCTGGCAGCGCATGCCGCAACAAGAGGAAGCCTTAAAGCACAAGTTGAAATATTGGTTAACGCAGTTAGAAGCAGTTCCGCCACTGGAGCTATACTGCGACCGCCCTCGCCCAGCAGAAAGAACCTTTAATGGCGACTCTTACCCTTTGTCGTTACCAGAATCACTGGCTGCTCAAGCTCGTGCATTCTGTGAACAACAAGGAATTACTACATATAACTTATTGTTAAGCGCTCTGCGGATCCTGCTCCATAAGTACACCAGACAAACAGACTTTGCCATCGGCACATTAATCGCGAACCGCGAGAAATCAGCGCTTGCCCAAGCGCTCGGCTTTTTTACCAATACCTTAGCATTTAGAACGCAGGTTGAACCTGAGCTTAGTTTCAATCAAATGTTGACACTTGAAAAAGAAACGCTATTAGATGCTTATGCCAATCAAGACGTATCGTTCGAAAAGCTCGTGGACGAGCTCAACCCAACTCGAGACCTCAGTCGGGCTGCTATTTTTCAGGTTATGCTTATCCTGGATAACACTTCATCATCGATAGCAAAACCCACCGACCAAACCGAGTCGCCCTTATTTACACCAGTGAGTTCTGACAATAAGACATCAAAGTTAGATTTGACTTTTTACTTTAGTCAGTCTCAGCATTTAAGTGGCTTTATTGAGTTCAATACTGACCTATTTGATACCTCGACGATTGCCCGTTTGGCTGAGCATTTCACACTGCTACTAGAGAACTTAATTAAAACTCCTGAAAGCAGTATTGCCTCACATTCATTGCTCTGCGAAAAACAGCGTCAACAAATCATCGAGCATTGGCAACATGGACCCAGTACAGAGTTCACACATCAGCCGCTGCATCAACTGGTGAGCGCACAAGTGCAACATAACTTAACTCGCTGCGCGATAATCGATGGCGACAACGCAATTACCTATCAAGAGCTTGAAAGTCGAGCAAATGCCCTTGCCAACCACCTTCATCAGCAAGGTGTAAGCGCTGGTGACTTTGTCGCGATGGCAACACATCGCAACGCTTCAATGATTGTTGCTATGCTCGCGATTTTAAAAACGGGTGCTGCTTACATCCCCTTAGATACTGAGTATCCAGAAGCACGCGTGCGCTATATGTTAGAAAATGCGCAAACTGACTATGTGATAACCAATGAAAACTTAGCCGCAAAGTTTGATCACTACTCAGGATTAACCTTAATCAACGCCGAAGGTAAATTGCCCACATGGCAAGATAACAGCGCTCTCACTCCGTTGGCTTTTGAGCAGCCTGTTAGCTTAGAAGCTCTGGCCTATGTGATTTTCACGTCAGGCTCAACAGGAAACCCCAAAGGAGTGATGATCCCTCATCAACGTGTTAGTAATTTTCTGCAAGCCATGCAACAAGCACCAGGCATGCGCAGTGCAGAAAAGTTACTGGCTTGTACCACGATTTGCTTCGATATTGCTGTATTAGAAATCTTTCTCCCTTTAATTAGTGGCGCTACCGTGGTGTTGGCTCAACGTGAGCAAGTTTTGGACCCCGCTCAGCTAATCGGGTTAATCGATAAGCACGACATAAGCGTGATGCAAGCAACGCCATCAACCTGGCGTATGATGCTAGAACTCGGCTGGCAAGGCAAACGAGACATGCGTATTCTGTGCGGCGGAGAAGCACTGCCACCAGAGTTGGCGGAAGATTTATTGTTAAAATCATCGTCGTTTTGGAACCTTTACGGACCAACTGAAGCAACGGTTTGGTGTTCACGTCACCGGATCGAAAGTGGCGACGGAGAAACCGGCGCCGTAACCATTGGGCGCCCTGTCGACAATGTCTCCATGTTGATACTAGACAGCGAAATGCAACCAGTGCCTCCAGGCGTTCCTGGCGAATTGTTTGTCACTGGCGATTGCTTAGCCCATGGATACTTAAATCGCTCAGACCTTACCGCTGAAGCGTTTATTAATCATGTCAGCCATAATCAAACACAACGCCTTTATCGCACTAAAGATTTAGCAAAATACGATCCCAGTGGCAAAATTATATTTTTGGGCCGTGCAGATGACCAAGTAAAAGTCCGCGGGTACCGCATTGAGCTTGGAGAAATTGAGAGTACGCTCAACGGCCATAAGCAAATTGAACAAGCAGTTTGTCAAGTGCACACATTTGGCACAGATAAAAAGCTCATTGCTTACTACAGTAGTGCTGAGGGAGAGTTAGAGCAAGAAATACTGGTACGCCATTTAAAGCAAAAACTGCCTGAATACATGGTTCCTAGCTTATTTGTTCACCTCAGCAAAATCCCTATGACACCAAATGGCAAAATTAACCGTCGTGCTTTGCCAGTACCAGATATAAGCGCTTTAGCAAACAAAGCCCCCTATTGCGCTCCTGAAAATCCAACTCAACAAACACTGTGTCGTTTGTACGGTGAGATTTTAAAAACCCCGAAAGTGGGAATTGATGATGACTTTTTCAATTTAGGCGGCGACTCTTTACTGGTGATCCGCTTAGTTGCCAAAGCCAAACAAGCTGACATTGAAATCACCCCAAAACAGGTGTTTCAACATAAAACGGTTCGAGCACTTGCTGAGGCATCGTTAACGACACAGATATTGCGTCAAACTGAGCCGGTAGTCGGCCCGGTTGCCATGACCCCAGCGCAAAAGCACTTTTTAGAATTAGCCCATAGCAATCCGCAATATCACACTTTAGGGGTCTTTTTACTGCCTCGGGATAATGATTTTGACATCCCAGCGATAGAGCAATCCTTGCTACAGGTAATGGCGCAACACGATACCTTACGAATGCGTCTCACCCGTGATGCCAATGGAAAGCAACAATTGATCGGTGATGCTGTGCCCACTGAGGCACCGTTAACCATTGCTCAATTATCTGCAACAGCAACTCGCAGCATCGCGCAACAGGTCAATTATCACATCTATGATACCGCCACCACCTTAGATTTAGAGCAAGGCCCATTATTCCGTGCCGTCTTGTACCCTGGCGATGGCGAAGAAAAGCCCATGCTGTTCTTAATTGGCCACTTTATGCTGGCCGATATTGGCAGCTGGCATACCATCATTGATGACTTTGAAACTTGCTACCGCCAAATAAGCCGCGATGAGCCTTTAGAGCTTCCAACGAAGGGCACTTCTTTTGCTCAGTGGGTAGAAAAGCTTACTCAGTGGAGTCAGTCAGAAGAGGCCCAAAAAGAGCGTGCTTATTGGCTACTAGAAGATCGAAAGCACGCAGCAGACTTGCCAAAAGACTACCCCGATGGCGTCAATAGCATGGATTCTTCGCAAAGCGTCTATGTGCAATTCGATCAAGAAGAAACTGAAACACTCACAACCAAGGTGCCTAAAGTAACCGGTGCGCAAATTGATAGTGTACTACTCACCAGCATTGTGTATGCCTTTATGCGTGAATGCGATTCTAACTGTTTGATGATCGACTTACTTGGCCATGGCCGTGAAGCACTGTTTGATGATGTCGACCTCTCTCGTACTGTTGGTTGGTTCAATACCATTTATCCAGCCTTTCTTAGTTACGGTGAAAATCAAACCCCAGTTGCGGCCATGAAATTCATTAACGAACAGTTAAGAGCTATCCCCAATGGTGGAATCGGCTATGGGGTACTGCGCTATCTAGCTGAAGATCAAGCTCTGATTGAGCACTTCGAGCAAATTCCTGAGCCGCAAGTATTCTTTAACTATTTTGGCCATGACAACACCGCCGACCTCCGTGTGTTACAGCGCGAAGATGGCTTTGGTGGATACGGCTTGGACAAGACCACTAAGCGACTTAGACCCTTAGCTGTCGGTGTGTATATCAAAAAGGATCAGCTCAGTGTGCGCTGGGAGTTTAGTCGTAACCAATTTGAACAAAGCCGAATTGCTCGTCTCGCAGCGCATTGCGAAGCGTGTTTAAAAGAAATCCTAGCAACTTATAACCAACTATAATCAAGAGACTTTTCAATGTTAGAAACGATAAAAAATTCAAGTAGTGGCATGAAAACCTACTACCTTATGTGGCTTGGACAGATGGTATCTGTACTGGGTTCAGGGGTCACCAGTTTTGCCATCGGTATCTGGCTATTAGGTGAAACTGACTCAGTTACTAGCTTTACTATGGTAGCGGTGATCACCGGTTTACCCGCTATTATCTTCTCCCCTATCATCGGAGCCTTAGTTGATCGCTACGATCGCAAATTAATATTGATTTTTGCTGACACACTCAGTGCCTTAGTCACGCTTGGTCTCGCCACCTGTTTTTACTTTGATATGCTTAATGTCTGGATCATCTTTGCCGGTGTCGCTATATCAGCCATCGCTACCGCGTTCCAAGGCCCAGCAAACATTGCCGCGATCACGACACTCATTGAACGAAAAGATTACGGTCGCGTGTCAGGCTTAATGCAAATGATTGGCTCCATTTCACTCATTGCAGGCCCATTGATCGCCGGTGCACTATTAAGCTTTGTTGACTTATTTACTATCTTTATCATTGATTTGGTCACCTTCTTATTCGCACTATGTACCTTATTAGTTGTTAAGATCCCTAAACCTGAGCCTCATGAAGGTGAAGAAGATGATTCAAGCATGTGGCAAGAAATTAAATATGCTTGGAACTACCTGTTTAAACAAAAAGATCTGGTCTATTTGCTATTGTTTTTCTGCCTTGTTAACTTCGTAGTAAGTATGGGTACAATCTCTATCGTTCCAATGGTGAACTTTACCGCTGAAAACTGGGAAACAGGGTTAGTGCTCTCTGTAGGTGGTATAGGCTCCCTTGCAGGCGCAAGCTATCTGGCGTGGAGTGGTGGTCCACAACGTAAAATAAATGGCATTTTAATTGGCGGACTGGCAATGGGCTTGTGCTTATTTATTATGGGTATGAGCAACATCATCTGGGTGGTCATGATAGGACTATTCCTCTTTCAATTCTGCGTTCCCACCATCAATGGTAGTAGCCAAGTGATTTGGCAAACTCGCATTCCGCCTAAAATGCAGGGTCGAGTCTTTGCATTAAGAAGGATGTTTGCGCAATTCACCATCCCCTTGGGAGACTTTCTCGCCGGGCCACTAGCAGATTATGTGTTTGAACCGATGATGCGCAGTGAAAACGCCGTTTCCAATGTCTTTGGACCAATCATTGGTATGGGCCCAGGTAGAGGCATTGGATTGATGTTAATCCTGCTAGCGGCACTGCCTGTATTGTTTGCTGTGCTTGGCTTTATGAACAAACATATCCGTAACATCGACGAAGTCAATGATGACGACGATGATACCGATTCAGAGACAGACTCTGAACAAGGTAAAGCACAAACGGCTTAACGGTTTATCAGGCTCTGTTGCCAGAGCCTGAAAACGTCATTAAGGAAAGAAAATGGATGTAGTCAAACACAAAGCAAAAAAGCAATCGAAAAGTAAATACCTGATGATAGGCGCGGCCTTACTCTGTGTTTCGATCCTCAGCTGGGTTGCCCTTATGCCTGACAGTGAGCGTAAAGTAGCGCGAAATGACATCGTCACAGCAAAAGTGCAGCGTGGCACATTACAAGCGGAAATCACAGGGTTCGGAGTATTGCGCTCCAACAGCCAAAAGCTTATTACGGCTCGTTACCCTGCGACCATTGATGAAGTGGTGCTCAAACCCGGTGCGAGAGTAACGCCAGACTCTGTTATTCTGCGTATGAGTAACCCAGAAATAGAACAAGAGCTAGAGCGCTCATTAATGACTTTATCGAAAGAGGAAGCCAATTTAAAACGCCTAGCTTTGGATCATCAACGAGAAATACTCACCGAATCCTCAAAACTCAGTGAACTGCGCTCCGCTTATAAGAAGCAAGCATTAAGAAAAGTGGCGGAGGGCGAACTGGTGGAAAAAGGTATCGTTTCTCGCCTCACTTACAACACCACGGTACTTGAATACGAACAACTAAAAGAATCGATCGACATTCAAGAAAACCGAATGGCACAACTTAAGCTCGTGCACGAACAAGCTTATGCCATCCAAAAGGGTCAACTGGAACAACAAAAAGCCATGCATGCAGCGATACAAAGGCGTGTTGATCGGCTCACCGTAAGAGCTGGAATGAATGGTATTTTACAACGTTCACCCGTGGAGTTGGGTCAAAGTGTCATAGCAGGGCAAGAGCTAGCATTGGTAGGCAGTGAGGACGATTTGGTCGGATTAATTAAGGTCTCACAGTCGCAAGCTGAGCGAGTGCAAATTGGTCAACGTGCCGAAGTAAAAATGCGCAATGATCGTGTCGCAGCGCAGGTTCAGCGTATTACCCCAGAGGTGCAAGATGGCATGGTAGAAGTCGAAGTGGCGTTTGTCGAACCACTGTCCAGCTCAGCCCGTCCAGAGTTAAGTGTGGACGCAAAAATCTTCACTAAAGCACTTGAAAACACCCTCTACATTGAGCGCCCTGTGAATGTTCGCACACAATCGACTCAAACACTTTTCAAATTAGATAAAAATGGTGAAGCCGCTATGCAAGCGCAAGTCACATTTGGCGAAGACGCGGGTCGCTATCTGCAAATCACATCAGGAGCCGAAACTGGCGATATCTTTATTTTATCAGACATGGCGAGTTTCAAAGAATCAAAAACAATAGGCATTATAAATTAGAGTTCGGGAGAAAAATTATGACAAAATCAATCATCAAGCTGGAAGGAATTAAAAAAATTTATGCCACCGAAGAGATGGAAACTCACGCTCTTCGTGGTGTAAACCTAGAAATAAAACAAGGTGACTTTGTTTCTATTTGCGGCCCTTCTGGCTGTGGTAAATCGACGCTACTCTCAATCTTAGGGCTGTTAGATATTCCTTCACAGGGCACATATACACTGGATGGCATGGATGTAAGCCACCTTTCAATCAAACAAGCAGCGGCCGTTAGGAACCAGAAAATAGGTTTTATATTTCAGTCTTTTAACTTGATTGATGAACTTTCTGTCTACGACAACGTGGCGCTGCCACTCGATTATGCGGATAAACAATTCAGCGACGCAGAAATACGCACTCGTGTTGAAAAGTGCTTAGCCACCGTTGATATGTTAAACCGTGCTGGACACAAACCAAACCAACTTTCTGGTGGGCAACAGCAACGAATTGCAATTGCTCGAGCACTAGTGTGTGAACCGGCATTGTTACTTGTCGATGAGGCCACCGGGAACCTTGACTCTAAAAACGGCGATGCCGTGATGGCGATGCTCAGACGTCTGAATGACAATGGCACAACCATTTGTTTGGTCACGCACGATCCACGCTATGCAGATCACGCTGATAAACAGTTCCGCCTTAACGAAGGGTTGATTGAAGCAAACCCTGAGCTTGTCGCGGAGGCTGTTTAATATGCTGTTTACCAAGAACTTACGCGCCGCTGTTAATAACTTACTGCGAGCGCCAGGTTATTTCATTACCATCGTATTGACGCTTGGGCTGACTCTGGGAGCGCTGTCTTCCATTTTTAACCTGAACTACCTGCTGAGTTTTGAGCCGCTGCCTTACCCTGATCAATCACGACTGGTGATCAGTAATTGGCGGCACAGTGATGATGGCAAACTGAAGTTCGCCAATGCGCAAAACTATCCCGGCCTTAGGGAAATGGCGAAATCCTCAGACCTGTTTGAACAACATACGTTCATCAAATATGGTGAAGAAATACTGCAAAATGATCCCAGTAAAAGTAAGCTCAAGGCGGCTTATACTGGACCTGAATTCATGCAGCTTCTAGCAACCGAGTATGCACTAGGTAGAGGCTTTCAAGAATCAGAAAAAAAAGACTCACATAATCCAGTTGCGGTTATTAGCTATGAGTTCTGGCAAGATTTTTATGCTGGCAACCCAGATGTTTTGGAACAAACTCTCGAAATCCAAGGCACTAAATTTTCGATTATCGGTGTTACCAGTGATACCTTTGTCGAGCCCCAGTTAATGTCAATTGATAACAAAACCCAGGTGTGGTTACCATGGGACTTTAACCCAGTGACGGAAAAAGATTATCAAGACTGGGGGCTGTTTTTTATCGACATTTTTATGGTGGCCAAGCTCAATAGCGAGCAATCTGCGCAGCAAGCTAATCTATTGCTCAGTAATGCAATTAATGAGAAGTTTAGAGCTGAAAATGCCGGTGTCGCTTATTTTGAATCACGCCATATTGATGTCACTTTAAAGCCATTTGAAACCGTCATTTTGGGCGATACCCGCTCTCAGACAGTGCTGATGCTGCTGGGCATGCTCATTCTGTTACTTATCGCCGCGGTTAATGTCACCAACCTAGTGTTGGCACGAGCTGCCAATAACCACCGCAAGTTCAGTATTAAAGCGGCATTGGGCGCCAACAAAGGCCATATTTTCTCTGCTGTGCTGGCTGAAATAATCATTGTCATGACAGCCGCTGCTATTTTCTCTATCGCCATTGCGGCCATTGCCAATAACCTCCTCGTTACTTTCGCCCAAAATCACATTCCACGTGTGGCTGAGCTTACATTGAACTTTGCCACCGTACTATTTTCCTTTGTCGTTGCTTGGACGTTAGCATTCGCTTTTGCAGCCATTACCACCCAACAAATCAAATATCGCGAGCTGGCTGGAGCGATTCAAACCAGCGGTAAAGGCAGTGGTTTACAAATATCAAAATCATTACGGACAACGCTGATGGCCAGCCAAGTCGCGCTCAGTGCCTTATTGGTCACTTGTAATGCTTACGTTTTAAGTAAAGCACTTGATAATATTCAAAGGCCTCTAGGCTTCGATGCTGAGCAAGTTGCCTATGTGTCAATGGAATTAGGGGGAGTAACCCTTGAAACCCGTGAAGAGTGGATGAGCTTAGTTAAAGAGCTTGAAACCAAAATCGCCAACCACCCTGCTGTTGAAGCCGTGAGTATTGGTACCAATGCGCCGATGGCGCGCACTAAGAATATGGAATGGACCATTGCTGTTACCACCGAGCAAGGTGGAGGAGATCGCATTAGCCCGGGAGTCGCGTTAATCGATGAAAAGTATGTGCCACTCATTGGCTTACCCATTAGTCAAGGTAGAAACTTCAGCGCAGAAGATGTGGCTAACCGCCATAAAGTTGCCATCATCAACGAAACCATGGCAAAACAAATTGACCCCAGTGGCGATGTGCTCGACAGACCCGTTTACTTGCCTCGTCAAGCCGACCCTTATGTGGTGGTAGGTATTGTTGAAGACATGCAGGTGCCGTATCAAAAGAACAGCCCGAGATTTTATATCCCCAGTATTTCCGCGGCGAGCTTTATGGTTAAGTACAAAGCAAATGCTAATGTCAGCGCGCTTGAATACAATCGGCTAGCTGAGCAAGTTCACTCACAAATTTATCTATATGACGTGTATGGCATGACCGAGATCCATGACCAAAAACTGGCACTAGATCGCATACTAGCGTGGATTTCAGCGTCACTTGGTGTGCTATCCATTTTACTTGCAGCCATTGGTTTGTATGGTATGTTCAGCTACAGCGTAACACTTCGTAAGTTTGAGCTTGGTGTGCGTATGGCCATTGGTGCGGCCCCAAGCCGCATTATTTCACTGCTACTTAAAGATGCAGTAGTGCCTTTACTCACGGGGATAGTTATCGCGTTAGCAAGCTTAATGGCGATTTACTATTACTTGCTTACAAATACGACTTACCAAGTCGATCTCGATATCATTAGTGTTTTACTGTCTTTATTTATTATTGTTGCTACCTCAGTGTTCTCAGCAATATATGCCAGTAACCCACTGATAAAAAACAGAGTCATATACTCTCTTAGAGGGAATGACTAAATAAGTACTGACCCTAACGGCGCCAGTAGAAGTATCTGGCGCCGCTTTTCTCTCCTGCCCTTGTCAATTAAGACCTTGCTCTGTCATGTTTGTTGTGGCTCGCAATTTTGCTAATTTAGTGCAAAAATGTAAGCCAGTGTTTTTGCGCGCATTACACAGGAGCCTAAGTGGCATTAACAAATAAAGTGAAAACGCTTCTTGATGAAGCACAAATCCTATCTGAATACAAAGACTGCTCGGCGTATTTTTATAAATGGCTCAGCATGCAGTTTTCTAAACAACCGGTGCGAAACCTGATTAATGCTCGAGCCGAGTTTATTGACCGCTTACTGATCAAGCTGTTTAATGACACAGGCTTATCGCAACACCCAGACTTGGCGCTTATCGCCATTGGTGGCTACGGACGCGGCGAGCTCCACCCCTATTCCGATATCGACTTTTTGGTATTAACGCAAACGCCCCCCTGTCAGCAAGTCACTGCTCGACTTGAAGAGTTCGTCACTTTTTTATGGGACTTAGGCCTCGATATAGGTCACAGTGTGCGCACCCACGAGCAAGTGCTGGAACAAAAACAAGACGATGTCCACTTTACCACCAGCTTGCTCGAAAGCAGGCTTATTTGCGGCAATCACGTTGAATACGAAAAGCTCAAGCGCCATATTATTGAAACCCCCATTTGGCAGTCGAGCGACTTTTTTATTGCCAAGGTGAATGAACAAAATGTGCGCCATAAAAAGTGCCATGGTACGGCGTATAACCTTGAGCCCAATATTAAAGAAAACCCCGGTGGCTTGCGCGATTTACAGACCATTTTTTGGGTGGCCAAAAAACACTTTCACGCCGAAACCCTAGAAGAATTAATTAACCACGGCTATTTGACCCACGAGGAATACCAAGAGCTCCTCGAGTGCATTGAAAACCTATGGAATATTCGCTTTGCCTTGCACATTGCCGCCGGGCGCAGTGAAAACCGCCTACTGTTCGACCACCAGCCTCATGCTGCTGAATTACTGGGCTTTGGCTCTGAAGGTAAAGCCTCGGTAGAGCGCATGATGAAACGGCTGTTTAGGATCATGAGCCGAGTGCGCGAAATGAACCAAATGCTGCTGTCTTATTTCGAGCAAAGTATTTTGCCAGAAAAGTCAGAGCAAGAAGTGGTACCACTGGACAGAAACTTTGAGCGCATTGGTAATAAAATTCGAGTAAAAAACCCGTCGGTGTTTTTCTTGCGCGAAAACCTCTTGGTGTTGTTTGAACACATTGCCGACAACCCCAAGATCACCCACATCGACCCCAATACCATTCGCACTATGCGCCAGGTTCGGCGCCGTTTGCTGGGCGACCTGCAGGACTACGCCGGCTGTCGAGATGCCTTTTTACGCCTATTAAAGCACCCTAATGGCATGGGTCGTGCGTTCACCCTGATGCACAAGCATGGGATCATTGCTGCTTACTTGCCACAGTGGCGCAATATTTTTGGCCAGATGCAATTCGATTTATTCCACGCTTACACGGTGGATGAGCATACCCATAAGCTTATAAACAATATTTACCGCTACTTCAATAAAGATCATATTAGCGAGTTTCCCCTTTGCTCTGAAATCGTCTCGCGCATGGACAAGCCGGAATTACTTTATCTGGCCGCCATTTTCCACGACATCGCAAAAGGGCGCGGTGGCGATCACTCTGAGCTCGGGGCCGTAGACGCCATGGCGTTTGCCAAAATGCACGGTTTTACCGCCTCAGATGCCAAACTCGTCTCGTGGTTGGTGCAGCATCACCTGCTGATGTCGGTGACGGCGCAGCGCAAAGACATTAACGACCCCGATGTGATTGCCGAATTTGCCCAAAAAGTAAAAAATGAGCGCCAGCTGGATTACTTATACTGCTTAACGGTTGCCGACATTCGCGCCACTAATGATAGCCTGTGGAACGATTGGAAAAACACTCTGTTGCGGGAGCTTTACCTGCATACTCAGCGAGCACTACGCTTGGGCCTTGAAAACCCCATGGACATGCGCGACCAAATTCGTGATAAAAAACGTCAAGCCAAACAGCGCTTGATCAACAAAGGTTACTTTGAAGAGTCGGTGGATTTAATTTGGTCACGTTTTAAAGCCAATTATTTTACCGCCTTTAGTGAGCAGCAGATCTCTTGGCATACGAGTCATTTGTTAAAATCAAAAGACCTGAGCCAAGCCAGTGTATTGGTGTCGAGTAAGCCCATGCATGGCGGCACGCAAGTGTTTGTGTACAGCCCTTATGAAGCCGAGTTATTTGCCAAATTAGTGAGCGTCATTGGCTCGAAAAAAGCGCAAATTCAACATGCCCAAGTCATGGCCACCAAAGACGGCTACGTGGTGTTTAGCTTTGTGGTATTAGAAGTCAGTGGTAATCCACTGAGCGTGGGCCGCGCCGGCACCATACGCAAAGGCTTAGAGGCGATCTTAAAAGATCCGAAAAAGAAAATTCGCAGTAAAAAGAGCCGTTCACAAAAATTCAAAGACTTTAATATCAAGCCTAAGATTATTTTGCGCCCTCATGCTCGCCCTAATCGCAGCTTAATTGAAATACAGGCTATCGATATTCCTGGGTTATTGACTAAAATAGCGGAGGTCTTTCAAGCCTATTCACTGCATATTCACGCCGCGCGTATTACCACTGTGGGCGAGCGCGCCGAAGACTTCTTTGTGGTCTCAAATAAAGAATACAAAGCGCTGGATGAGCTGCAAAAAGCCGAGCTACATCGAGCACTATTGAAAAAATTAAACGCTGAAACAGAATAATGAGGAAAATATGTCTGATTTAAAAACCACCATTGAAACTGCATGGGAAAACCGCGATAGCATCAGCCCAACGGCAGTATCAGACGAAGTAAAACAAGCCATTGTCCAAGCACTGGAAATGCTTGATTCTGGCGCTGCACGCGTCGCTGAAAAAATCAGTGATGAATGGGTTGTGCATCAGTGGCTTAAAAAAGCCGTGCTGTTGTCTTTTCGTATTCGCGACAACCAACCACTGCACGACGGCGTAAATCAATTTTACGACAAAGTACCACTGAAGTTTTCGGACTACACCCCTGAGCAGTTCCAACAAGGCGGCATGCGTGTGGTACCAAACGCCGTAGCGCGCCAAGGCAGCTTTGTCGGTAAGAACGTGGTACTGATGCCTTCTTACGTCAACATTGGCGCCTACGTTGACGAAGGCACCATGGTGGATACCTGGGCCACAGTCGGCTCGTGTGCGCAAATTGGTAAAAACGTACACCTCTCTGGTGGCGTCGGCATTGGCGGCGTTCTTGAGCCACTACAGGCGAACCCAACCATCATTGAAGACAACTGCTTTATTGGCGCGCGCTCTGAGATTGTGGAAGGCGTTATCGTTGAAGAAGGCGCGGTTATTTCAATGGGCGTCTACATCTCGCAAAGTACTCGCATTTATGACCGTGAAACTGGCGAAATCCATTACGGCCGCGTACCAGCCGGTGCCGTAGTGGTACCTGGCTCACTACCAAGCAAAGACGGCACACACAGCCTCTACGCTGCTATCATTGTGAAAAAGGTCGACCAACAAACCCGTGAAAAAGTCGGCATTAACGCCCTACTGCGCTCACTGGACGACTAATTAAGTTACCCCTAACAGGATAAGGCTTCACGCCTTATCCTGCTTAACAACCCCAGCTTTATATGCCTTTGTTGGCTCTTCTGGCTGTCTATTAATACCCGGACTAAACGATAGTATCTCCATTAGACGCCTATTAGATAAAACTCGCCATCCGTTAGAAGTGAAAGCCAACGGTTATTTGTCAGCGTTTAGGTCGTTGCTAGTGCTTTTGCAAATATTCACTACTGACTCTTTTAACCCATCATTAAACTTATATTTGCCTAGTTTTTTATTATTTACCAGTAGTTGTGTTAGCTTTTTAAGCAAAGTCTCCGGTGTTTCACTACTGAGACACTTTGAATATTTACTGTGACTTTTTGATGCATCTAGATAACCAAATAGGTAAGAAGTGCAATGCCGCTTATAGCTTGCAAACTTTGCTAAATCTGATGTGCACTCATTCACAAAGTCTTCAAACGATAGCGGCTGATAGCTTTTAACGTTAAAAGAAACAGCAAAAATAAATAAAACGACAATTATCTTCATAAAACGTCCGAAAACACTAGCCACCCGCCATAAACGGGAGCAACTTGTTGCGAGTCATACGTCGCAGACGCGTTGTGCTGGCGATTGTTATAGCTCACAGCTTGATAACGGCCAGCATATCTTCACCATCTTCATCCAACCCCACTTCCTGAAAGCCAAAACTTGAATAAAAACCTTTGGCCACTGGGTTTTCAGGGTCATAGCAAATTTCGATTTCTTTTACTTTGTCACTGGCTTTGATTTCATTGAGTGCCAAATGTAGCGCAGCTCTACCAATACCCGCTTTTTGATAATGTTGATCCACCATAAAGCGCCAGATAGAGACTTTTTCTGGCGTTTCCGATACCCACATGAAAAAACCGACAGGTGTGTCATTTTGATAGATCGCTCTGCAGGTATGCCCTTGGCAGTAATGTGACTCAACCAAAGACCACATATTACTCGCAACATATTCCTGTTGCTCATCCGTGACATCTAAGTCACATACAGCTTCATAATTTGAACTGGTCACTTCTTCCAGTGTGATACTCATGAGTTTCCTTAGAGCGCCTCGCTTAACCGGCGCAAAATAGCAGGCTAAAATTAGCGACGAAGGAGGCAAGCCTGCTGTTTTACGTCCCTTGGTTAAAGCGTTTGTTAGCTAGCAGCAAACACATATTTGCGGCCTATATAAATGAAGTGTACTGCAACAGCTATTGGTATAAGAAGCCAAATTAATTCGATATTTATACCTAACATAAATGCAAACCCAAGGATTGAGCAAAAGCCACAGATTATAAATAAACGTAATTTAGTAAACGACAAAAAATATCTGTTTGGCTCTAGAATATGCATTAAAACGGAGATAAACGCGAACATGCCTAGAAAGCCTCCAACCTCAATAAGTAGCATAACCAGCGCACCATAATAACCGTCAACTATACCCATAATTGAGATGGGTATATTGATTAAGCCTAGTCCTAGAAGTATGACTAAAGGACCAAACCCAATTATTGCTTCAACAATGATCAAGAATTTGTATATTGGTCTCATTTGCTAGCTAACGTTTTGCTAAGGGGCAATTACCAGTGAGTTTACGAACGAGTTTCAGCAACTTGTTATAAGCCATCTTTAGCACCATGCGTAAACAGTAAAAACTTGGGGGCATAACCCGTAAATACAAAATGCCCTGATATATATGACATGCCAAACGTCACGATACCTAAAAGCCAAATAATATGATCATATGGTTCTGTAAACGCAAAAGTAACCGTAGCTAAAATCGCAAACAATGAAAGTACAAAGATGAAACCCGCAAGCACCCTAAAAGGAGTTCTAACTTTAGCTAATTGTTCCCTCGGTAAATTCATATCTTCCTTTGGCTTATAACGCCCGCGTAATAGGCGCGAGCTTGCGAGCGTCCTGATTGACGCGATTGTTATGACACCCATTTATCCACACCAATGGCTTCCATAATAAATTCGACTGATAACGCAGCCAGTATCATTCCCATTATTCGCGTTAAAAGAGACGCCCCGCCATTTCCAATGATTCTGATTATTCGCCCCGAGAGAAGGAGTAAAACCAATGTCACAACTAATACGGCAAGCATGGTACCCGTTGTAATCAATTGCTCTTGAATTGAATATATATTGTTATCAGTTATTAGGATTACTGCCAAAATTGCGCCTGGCGAAGCTGTAGCAGGAATTGCCAATGGAAACACGGATATGTCATGCAAAGGCTCACCTGTTTTGTCTGGCGAATTATCAGAAAAAATCATTTGTAAGCCGAATAAGAAAAGAATTACTCCTCCAGCAACTTGAAATGACAGAAGGTTAATGCCCATAGCGCCAAGTAACAGTTGGCCTACGGCAATTGCTCCGATTAAAATTAAAGCCGCATAAA
The DNA here is from genome assembly GCF_048515945.1 of Pseudoalteromonas 'SMAR'. NCBI lineage: Bacteria > Pseudomonadati > Pseudomonadota > Gammaproteobacteria > Alteromonadales > Pseudoalteromonadaceae > Pseudoalteromonas > Pseudoalteromonas 'SMAR'. The sequence goes on along the minus strand of NZ_JBLWMW010000013.1, from coordinate 1,083 downwards.
TTATAGTTTTAAATGCAGTTCTTCTACGTTCTTTATCTGTAAGATTCGCAGTTAGCGCAGCAAATAGGGCCATTGTTCCTATAGGATCGATAGTCGCCCATATTATTAAAAAATCGTGTAAAACCTTATCTATCATACAAACTCTACTTGGTTGTCATAACGCTCAGCTAAAGGGTGTAGCAAAGATGGCGCATATTTTTGCTCCGCAAAAATTGTGCTGACTTTGCGGAATCCGATTAAGCTTTTTGTTAGGTTCTTCTGCTATTTTTCCCCATACTATTTTCTGGGGGTTGCAATAAATCAATTAGATACGCCTCGATAGCCACAATTTCAAACCACGAATCCCTTGGGACTGGCAGGATACCGATTGTTTTAACCTCACCATACCACTTAGAGTTTTTAGCAAAGTGCTTACCCATGCGGTAACCGAGGATCTCAGCTTTACCAATATACTGAAGTTCTTCTTTATTATTAAAAAAGAAATACACACAAGGCTCATCAGTATAAGTTCGTAGTAATCCTTTATCAGCCCAAAGCGAGGACCAGTTACTTTGAGACACAGGAGTTGATTGAAAGCATTCAACTAGGGAATCTATCCCTGGACGTTTAAATTTAGTATCGAATTCAGCTATTGCTTCTTTTACACATTCAACGTTCATTTTTGATTGCCATGCTCCAGGAACCTAACGCCCGATTAACGGGTTAAAAATAGTGGGCTAAAATTGAGCGAAGCGAAGAGCCCGCTGTTTTTAATCCCTGTTTAATTGCTTGTTATGTGTCGTTCTAACCCTCTTTGTTAAAGAAGACTAAATAAAGTGAATAAACACCCACACCAATCACAAAGATAATTCCGAACCAGAAGAGTAAAGGGTCTTCAACTCTATCGAATCTAGAACCACGCAAACCAATCTTTTCTCGCTCAAAGCTAAATTTCGCATACCAAAAAGCCAACAGAGAAGGCAATAAGTATGAAATCCAGTTTTCCCTTAGGCTTTCTCATTTGTGAGACTTTTCCCTACAAGACACATAACGCTTTAGTATTCATGCGTACGCAGTACGCATAATCGCTTGTTGAACTGGGCT